>JAITAY010000103.1 GCA_031283915.1 Tannerella sp. | reverse complement strand
TTGGCTAAGCCAACCTTATTTCTACCTTATTTAAAGAACAAAACAACCTTAGTAGCGCAGGGAAGGAGGTAGAAAGCCAACCTTATTACCGTATTCCTGTAAGGCGTCAGACGCGACAGCACAATAAGGTAATAAGGTTTCGTAAGGGTATGTATTTCCAACCTGGCTACTAAGGTTGTTTTGTTCTTTAAATAAGGTAGAAATAAGGTTCTTATCCGTTATCAAATACCTTCTCCGGATGCGCTTAGCCAAAAACGCAGGTTCATATACAATCCATTCTATTTTCGTGTAATGAAGGGCTTTTTGATCCTGTTATTTGGGGCGGGCTGTAAGCTTTTATTGGGGGACTACTAACTGCCTGTTTTTGCACAAAACGATACCGCGTGCAGGATAGTAGACAGTAAATGCCATCGCTGAAAATATCAACAGCCGCATCCAGCGTTTCATCAGCATTGATCAGGGTACCAGAGACAGCGCATTTTGCTACTTTCGGACGAAGATATATTTTTCCAGCATCTCAATTTAATATTTCACCTTTCTTCATTCTACAGTATCTGCCAAACCTTTTTGTACCTTTGCCGGAAAAAGAGAATAATGTCACACGAACACAATCACAATCATACGCTCACATCACTCAACAGAGCGTTTACCGTCGGCATCACGGTGAACCTGCTTTTCGTCGTGGCCGAGTTTGCCGCCGGACTGTATACACAGTCGATGGGGCTGCTCTCCGACGCAGGACACAACCTGAGCGACGTGGCCAGTCTGATGCTGGCCATGCTGGCCTTCCGGCTGGCCAAGGTGCGCCCCAGCCGCAAGTATACTTACGGATACAAGAAAAGTACGATACTGGTTTCGCTGCTCAACGCCGTGATTCTGCTGGTAGCCGTAGGCGTGATCGTCGCTGAAAGCGTCGAGAAATTTCTCCGTCCCCAACCGGTCGAAGGAGGCGTCATCGTGGCGGTTGCCGGCGTAGGCGTTCTCATCAACGCCTTTACGGCCTGGCTTTTCATGAAAGACAGGAAACGGGACTTGAACATAAAGAGCGCCTGCCTTCACATGGTTGCCGATGCACTGGTGTCGGCAGGAGTGGTCGTTTCGGGAGTGATCATCATTTATACCGGCTGGTACTTCATCGACCCGGTGATCGGACTCCTCGTGGCCGCCGTGATCGTCTACTCCACATGGAGCCTCTTGCAGGACAGTATCCGGCTTTCACTCGACGGCGTCCCCAAAGACATCGACCGTAACGAAATCGAAGCGCTTGTCCGCAGCATCCCGGAAGTAGAAGACATTCATCATCTCCACATCTGGGCATTGAGCACGACGGAAACGGCGCTGACGGCGCATGTCGTCGTTTCGGACACTTCCCGGATGGAAGCCGTCAAGTCCCGGATCAAATACCTCCTGCGCGATCATGCCGTCTCGCATGTCACGCTGGAGTTTGAAACCGGTGAAACGGACTGTCCGGACGGCTGTGTTTGAATGTCCGTCGAGGAACCGTGTTTTAGAAAAACACAACGTTCTCCCGCCCGAACTCATGTCCGTTGGCGATATTTGGTGAGATATTTACAGGGAAAGACGTGCCTCCTGATAGAAATAGATGAACCCGGCTGGCCGGGCGACCCGGCTTCCCTGATGCAGGGAAGCCGGGTCTCTCCAGCCATGAAAGGTACTGAAGTTGATTTTTGTATTTTTAGACGACATACGTCGATGCCGCCGTGTCGCCCCCCTTGCCCGTCCAGTTGGTGTGAAAGAACTCGCCGCGGGGACGGTCGATACGTTCGTAGGTATGTGCGCCGAAGTAGTCGCGCTGCGCCTGGAGAAGGTTGGCGGGGAGACGTTCGGTGCGGTAGCCGTCGAAGTAAGTCAGTCCGGCGCTCATCGAAGGGACGGGGATACCGTTCAGGATGGCAGTCGTGACGACCGTGCGCCAGCTGGTTTGCGCCGCAAGCACTTTCTCCTTGAAGAAGGGGTCGAGCAGCAGGTTCGTCAGGGCGGGGTTACGGTCGAACGCTTCCTTGATTTTGCCCAGGAAGACGGAACGGATGATGCATCCGCCGCGCCACATGAGGGCGATGCCGCCGTAGTTCAGGTTCCAGCCGTATTCCTTCGCTGCCTCGCGCATCAGCAGGTAACCCTGAGCGTAGGAGATGATTTTGGAGGCATAGAGGGCGTTCTTCAGGTCGTTGATGAACGCAGCCTTGTCGCCGGTGAACGACGGCTGTGTGCCGGCAAGCTCGCGCGAGGCGACAAGACGCTCGTCCTTCTGCGCCGAGAGGCAGCGTGCAAAGACGGATTCGCCTATCAGCGTCAGGGGGATACCCAGGTCGAGCGCGGCTACGCCCGTCCACTTGCCGGTGCCTTTCTGTCCGGCGGTGTCGAGGATTTTGTCGACGACGATTTCGCCCTCCTCGTTGCGGTAGGCAAGTATGTCGCGCGTGATTTCAATCAGGTAGCTGTTCAGTTCGCCTTCGTTCCACGTCCTGAACACCTCGTGCATCTCGGGCGCACTCATGCCGAGCAGATCTTTCATGATTTGATAGACCTCGCAGATGAGTTGCATGTCGCCGTATTCGATGCCGTTGTGCACCATTTTCACGAAATGCCCGGCGCCGTTTTCGCCCACCCAGTCACAGCAGGGCGCGCCGTCGGCACGGGCACAGATGGATTGGAAGATGGGTTTCACCAGTTCCCAGGCTGCCTTCGAACCGCCGGGCATCATCGAGGGGCCGTTCAGCGCGCCTTCTTCGCCGCCCGATACGCCGGTGCCGATGTAAAGCAATCCTTTACTTTCGACGTAAGCCGTGCGGCGGATGGTGTCGGGGAAGTGCGTATTTCCGCCGTCAATAATCACGTCGCCCGGTTCGAGGTGCGGGATGATTTGCTCGATGAAATCGTCTACCGCCTGGCCGGCCTTGACAAGCATCATGACCTTGCGCGGACGCTTGAGCGATTGGCACAGTTCCTCAATCGAGTGCGCCCCGATGAACTTCTTTCCTTTCCCGCGACCGTTCACGAACGTGTCTACCTTCGAGACGGTACGGTTGAAAACGCCGACCGTGAAGCCCTTGCTTTCCATGTTCAACACCAGATTTTCTCCCATTACGGCCAGTCCTATCAGGCCGATGTCTGCTAATTTTTCCATTGCTTTCTTCTAAAATTTGAATTATTGAATATTGAATTATTGAATATTGAATCCCAGTTCCCGCAGTCTGTTTGCGATGTCCGCATCTGCACCCTTCAGGTGAAGCGTGTAGCATCCGAACTCACGACGGATCCAGTAGTTCCCGCGCTGTTCCTCGAACGTCTCCGGCGACTGCTTCAGCCGCCGGCTGTCTTCCATGACGGGATACGTGTGTGTGACGGCTTCGTAGAACACCTCTTCGGCCGTCTTGCCCGTGCCGTCCACCGTGAAGGCGACCGGAAAGGGGGGAAGCGGAATCGCCTCCGGATACCAGTCCGGCAGGATGTCCAGCCCGAAGAAGCGGCACAGTTCATGAATACAGGCTGCCGTACCGTTGGCTTTCCCGTCGGACGAATAGCCGGCGATGTGCGGCGTGCCGACGAACGACTGTGCCAGCAGCGCCGCATCCGGATGCGGTTCGCCCTCCCAGACGTCCAGCACGATGGCGGACAGTTTCGATGCGGCGGCGCGTTTCAGCGCCGCCGAGTCCGTTACCGCCCCGCGTGCCGAGTTGATATATACGGCGTCCGCCTTCATCCGCTCGAAAAAAGCATCCGACGAGAGGTGCCGTGTCGGATACGCGCCATCCTTTGTCAGCGGCGTATGGCAGGTGACGATGTCGCTCTGCGCCAGCAGGGCGTCGAGCGGCGTGAAAGCCTCCGTCCCTTCGCGGTCGGCGCGCGGCGGGTCGTTCAGCAGGACGCGCATACCCAGCGCGGCGCCCGCACGGGCAACCTTGCTGCCGACATTGCCGACGCCAATCACACCCAGCGTCGTCTCGCGCAACGTCCGCCGCTGTTCCTTCGCCAGCGCGACAAGCACCGCCGTGAGGTATTGCTGCACGGACGACGAGTTGCAGCCGGGCGCATTGACCCAGCGGACGCCGTGCGCCTCGCACCAGGCCGTGTCGATATGGTCGTAGCCGATGGTAGCCGTCGCAATCAGGCGGACACGGCTGCCTTCGAGCAACTCCGCATTGCAGCGGGTACGTGTGCGCGTAAACAGCGCGTCGGCATCTGCCACGTCTTCGCGTGAGATTTTCGCCCCCGGCAAATAGACCACCTCGGCACACGGTTCCAGTACGCCCCGCAGGAACGGAATCCTGTCGTCTGCTACTATCTTCATCTTCTTCCTTATTTAAATGGTTTCCTGTATGACCGCAACCCCCGCGCCGGACTGAAATGCGGAACCGGAGCTTCCTTTTTAAAATACGGCATAACTTTCTGATTTCGTTACTTCTTCTTTTTCGACGTGCAAATATAGTGCAAATATACTGCACACGGTATAGTTTTGTGCACAAACAGGTAGTTAATAGTCCCCCAATAAAAGCTTACAGCCCGCCCCAAATAACGGGATCAAAAAGCCCTTCATGACACGAAAACAGAATGGATTGTATATAAACCTGCGTTTTAGATAAGCCTGCGTTTTAGA
>JAITAY010000028.1 GCA_031283915.1 Tannerella sp. | reverse complement strand
GATGTTTTCCACGATATAAAGCCCGAATATTTGCAAAATTACTTGAATGAGTTTTGTTACAAATTCAATCGCAGATACTTTGGCGAGTGGCAGTTTGAGCGCTTGCTAGTGGCTTCGGTCACCTACAAAAATGAATTTAGGTATCATATACGATAATCATAAAAAAGAAATTGCAGAATTAAATTGTAGAATTAAACACATGAATTATGGCAGACCGTCTTTTTCCAACCGCCATTGCGGGGTTTACGGAGCGCATTAAAATTGCCTGTAGTAAGGTACAGACCAACTTACAGGCATTCTCAACCCCGGGAAACGGGTGGCAACCACTCCTTTTTACGATACTTACGGACGGACGGAAGCAGTGGCCGCCAATCCCGATGCGGCCACCACGAGTGCACACCGTGCGTGCGAAAATGTCCGGAAAGCGCTCGAACCGGCCGGATCCGGCAAGGCAATCGCCGGCATTGATTCCCCGGATCGGATTTATTTCCCGACTGTCTTACTCTCCAACGACAAAAGCTCATGAAAACACTGTCAATTAAAGTATACGGCATGAGTTGTGCGGTATGCGCCTCTCATGTGAAGAAAACGTTCGAAAACGGAGGTGCGGAGGATGTATCGGTTAACTTCGCAACGGGTAACGTCACCTTCCGGATCGACGAAAAAACGGAGAAAAAGCTGCCTCAGATATTCCGTCATGTTGAGAAACTGGGTTATACCGTTGCCCGGACGGATTTGCCGAAAGCGCCGGTCGCCTTTTACAAAACCAACCTGTTCCGTTTCCTTTTCTGTGCCTGTTTCACGCTCCCGCTATTGCTGCACATGGTCTGGCCGGATTCTTTCCTGGCGAATCCGTATCTGCAATTCCTTCTTTCCCTTCCCGTATATCTTACGGGAGTGATCAGCTTCGGAAAACCGGCGGCCCGTTCATTGCTCAACCGGATGCCGGACATGAACGTGCTGATTCTGCTGGGTGCCACAGCCGCTTACGTCTACAGTCTGACTGGCTTGTTCCTGTACGCCGGACATGCACATCACTATTTGTTTTTCGAGTCGGCGGCCTCCATCATCACGCTGATTCTGGCAGGCCGCTGCATAGAGGAGAAGGTCGTTGAAAAGACCTCTTCCTCCATCGCCGACCTGGTCGGGCTGCAAAAAACAACCGCCCGGAAGATTCTTTTCAACCGGAAAGCGGAGAAGACCGTCACCGTAGACAACAGTCAGTTGCAAGTGGGCGACCGCGTGCTGGTCAACGCCGGCGATCAAGTCCCGACAGACGGCTGCATCGTCTGGGGCGAAGCTTCCGTGAACGAAGCCATGCTGACGGGCGAGAGCGAGGCGATATACAAGCATACGGGAGATACGTTGACCGGCGGCACCCTCCTCGAATCGGGCACGGTAAAGATGCGTGTCACCGCCGTGGGCAGGGATACGGCGCTGGCGCACATCATTGAACTGGTGGAACTGGCGCAGAACGAAAAAACGACGCTGCAACAACTGGCCGACCGTATCAGCGCCGTTTTTGTACCGGTCGTCCTGCTGATTGCCTTCGCCACCTTTTGCGTCTGGCGCCTGCTCCTGGCCGCTCCGTTTGTCCACGCGCTGATGTACGGCATTTCGGTGGCCGTCATTGCCTGTCCGTGCGCCATGGGACTGGCTACGCCGCTGGCGCTGATGGTCGGGATGGGACGGGCTGCCAAAAACGGGATTCTCATCAAGGGCATGAGGCCGCTGGAAGCATGTACCCGGATCCGGCAGATAGCTTTCGACAAAACGGGTACGCTGACAACCGGCGAGCCGGTCATCACCGCTTTTGCTTCCCTCGAAAACAGGGAGGATGAATTGAAGTCTTTCGCCGTCGCATTAGAGAAACATTCCTCCCATCCCATCGCCCGCTGCATCACGAAAAGCTGGCAAGACGCCGCGCCCGTCGAAATGGCGAGCGTAGCGGAGATCCGGGGGAAAGGCATTTCCGGACTCACGGCGGAAGGCGCCGCAATTTTCATCGGCGCGGCACATGCTTTGGACGAAGCGCCGCCCCTGCCCGGTCATTCCCTGTACGTCACCTGCAACCAAAAGGTTGTCGGCTGGATCGACCTGAAGGAAGAAGTGCGACCGGAAGCGAAAGAAGTTATTGAACAGTTGAAGCGGCTGCACATTCGTCCGGTGATCATCAGCGGCGATCAGGAGAGCAAATGCCAGACGGTGGCCCGGAAACTGGGCATTGAAACCGTTTACGCCGGACAGACGCCGGAACAGAAACCGGCCGTCCTGAAAGCATTGATGCGTACGGCTCCGACGGCGATGGTGGGCGACGGTATCAATGACGCGCCGGCACTGGCCACGGCACACCTGGGCATCTCCCTGAGCGACGCCACCCGGATTGCCATGCAACAGGCCGATATGCTGCTGCTGGATGCCAGTCTGAAACGCCTTCCGCTGGCGCTGGGACTGGGAAAACATACGTTTATCACCATAAAGGAAAATCTTTTCTGGGCTTTCATCTACAACGTGATCGCCATTCCGGTTGCCGCCTGCGGCTTCCTCACGCCTGCCGTTGCCGCGGCTTCAATGGCTCTGTCCGACGTGTTTCTACTGGCGAACTCCATGCGATTGAAATTCAAAAAGGTCATACCAGACAGGGGATGATTGAAAAACCGAATAATTGAAATCGTATTTTTCCGTATCAAAACCGGTTCAGTTATTCAATTATTCACTCATGTTACGCAGGTTTACCGTTTTCGACAGCCTGAACGGTTCCCGTCGTCACGCCTCGATGCAAAAAAACATGACTTTGCGTAACATGAATTATTCGGTTATTCCATTGCCCGGTTCCCGGTTAGGAACTGTCTGGAAATAAACCATCCAAATTTACGGGAGATGTTTTTTGCCATCCAACGACTGAAAATGCGCGCATACCGGGGTATGTAAGCATTTTCAGGAGGAAGTATGGTGAA
>JAITAY010000379.1 GCA_031283915.1 Tannerella sp. | reverse complement strand
AGCTGGTTGCGCGTTTCGCGGAACTGTTCAAACGCCATTTGCGCCATGTGTTGGGCTTCCGTCCGGGCAGCTTTTCGCGTACCGAACCACGGAAACATTTGCATCCATTGAATATTGGCCACCTGTTTTCCATCCGTAATTTCCATCGGTTGGAGAAAAAAGCCCATATCCAACTGCGGGTCTTGCCAAGCTCCTGCCTGCGGAATCTTCTGCAAGGCCGCCTGATACGTCAGGAATCCGGCTTTCACCCCCGGATTGTTTTCTGCCGCCATTCTTAAATAGGACGGCAGGGAATCTGTTTGCGCGGAAGCCGTAAGGCATACCCAACTGATAATAACCGGTATAATTTTTTGTTTCATGGATGACTGACTGTTTTTTGATTGTTCAAACGAAGACTGTTCAGCACAACGCTCACACTGCTTAACGCCATGGCTGCCCCGGCAATCATCGGATGGATCAAAAAGCCGGTAAACGGATAAAGGACGCCCGCCGCCACGGGAATCGCAATCAAATTGTAGATAAACGCCCAAAACAGGTTTTGACGGATCGTCGCCACCGTACGACCAGACAGGCGGATAGCCGTTCCTATCTTTCGCAAATCGCCCGAAACAATCGTAATATCGGCCGTTTCGATGGCGATATCGCTGCCTTTCCCCATGGCGATGCCGACATTGGCCTGCGCCAAAGCGGCGCTGTCGTTGATTCCATCGCCAACCATCGCCACGGTTTTGCCTTCCTGCTGTTTCGTTTTGATCAAACGCAGCTTGTCTTCGGGCAAGGCTTGCGCCACAAACTCCCGGATGCCTGCCTGACGGGCAATCGTTCCGGCAGCCGCCGCGTTATCGCCGGTAGCCATTACGATGGCAATACCGGCCGCCTGTAATTGTTCGATGCTCTGTCTGGAAGAGGGTTTTATCTCGTCCGACACCGCAAAACCAGCCATTACCTGCGTATCCGTCCCGAACAAAACGACTGTATGGCCGGCCTGTTCCTTCCCGGTTATCCATTCCGACAGTTCATGACGATTGCCGGCGGCGGCAAACAAACGCAAATTACCTGCATAAAAGACCGTGCCTTCGACTACGGTTTTTATTCCTTTGCCGGGCAATACTTCCAGCGCCAGCGAATCTAAGGGGAGGCTATCCGGAAGCGCCTTGGTAATGGCCTTCGCCAGCGGATGCCCGGACGATTTTTCCATATCGAACAAAATCCGGCAAAGTTCTTCCGTTTTGGGAACCAGCCATTTCACGGCTGTAACTTTCGGAATGCCTTGCGTGAGGGTTCCCGTTTTATCCAGTACGATGGTATCGACTTTCCGCAGGATTTCCAAGCTGTCCATATCCTTGATCAAGATACCCTGTTCCGCCCCTTTTCCCATCCCAACCATAACGGCGGTAGGGGTTGCCAGTCCCAATGCACAGGGACAGGCAATAATCAGCACGGTTACCAATGCCAGAAACGCATGTACCCACGCATTTTCGCCTCCCCAAAGAAGCCACAGGCACATCGAGAGCGCCGCAACCGCCACTACTGCGGGAACGAAAACGCCGGTTATCTTATCGACGGTTTTCTGAATGGGCGCTTTGGAGTTCTGCGCCTCGCTCACCAACCGGATGATTTGCGCCAGCAAAGTTTCGTTTCCCTGCTTCGTTACGCGGAACATTAAACGCCCCGTTTGGTTGATCGTTCCTGCAAAAACAGGCTTGTCCCGGCTCTTTTCAACGGGAACCGGTTCGCCGGTAATCATGCTTTCATCCACAAACGAATGTCCGGAGATAATGACGCCGTCTATCGGAATTTTCTCTCCCGCCTTTACCCAAATCGTATCGTTCACCTGAATATCGGGAATAGCAACTTCCACAGTACGTCCGTCGGAACAGAGAACCGTAGCCGTTTGGGGTTGCAAACCCATCAGTTTTTTCAGAGAAGCCGAAGTTTTTTGCTTCGCTCTTTCTTCCAGTAATTTGCCGATAAGAATACAGGCAATCAACACGCCGACCGTTTCAAAATAAAGCCCGGCATGGATTCCTCTTTCCGTCCAGAAATGCGGAAACAGAAGTCCGAATACACTAAACGCATAAGCGGTTGCCGTACTCAATGCAACCAGAGTATTCATATTCATCTGCCGGCGCCGGGCCTGCTTGCAGGCGTCGCTAAAAAAGGAGCGTCCGCAAAGAAACAGTACCAGAGTAGCGAGTATTCCCTCCGCATATCCCGCCCAAGAATGGTTGAAGAAAGGGGTCATGGATAAGAGAATCAATCCGGCAGACAAAATCACTGCAACAGCCGTTTGTGTCTTCAACGTGCGATAGCGTTGTTGGGCGGCCTGTTCCGACAGAGTCGCCCGGTCTTCCTGCGGCGCTATGATCAGGTCGTAACCGGCTTCGCGCACCGCTTTTTGCAGTTTCGCGGAATCGGCGAGAAGGCTGTCGTATTCGACAAATGCCGTTTGATTGGCCAAATTGACTTCAGCGTTTTTTACGCCCGGCTGTTTCCTCAGCGTTTTCTCAATATGAGCGGCGCATCCGGCGCAAGACATTTTCAAGACCGGAAAAGTAGCCTTGGTATAAGTATTAAGCGTTTCCATTTGTTTGAATCTTTGAGTTATTCGTATTTTGTTTCCTGACCGCATGTTCCCGCCACCAGCATTGTAAAACCGGCACTACAAACATGGTCATACTCTGTATCAACATGCCGCCAAACGTCGGGATGGCCATGGGAACCATGATATCCGCGCCTTTTCCGGTGGAAGTCAGCACAGGCAGAAGAGCGATAAGCGTCGTAGCGGTAGTCATTGCGGCGGGACGGACACGTTTCAAACCGGCGTGAACGACGGCTTCGCGGATTTCTTCTTTCGTCTGCGGATTGCGTTCGATGAATGTAGCGTGAATGTATGTTCCCATCAGCACGCCGTCGTCGGTAGCGATGCCAAACAGGGCAATGAATCCGACCCATACGGCGATGCTCAAATGCACCGGGTGCATCTGGAACAGGTCGCGCACGTTCTCGCCACCCATATTGAAATTCATAAACCACGGTTGCCCGTAGAGCCACAACAGGATGAATCCGCCGGCAAACGCCACAAATACGCCCGAAAAATGAATGAGCGACGCCGTAACGGTACGGAATTGAAAATACAGCACCAGCAAAATAGCGAATAAACAAAGCGGTATAATAATCAGCAAGCGCTTGGCCGCCCGTTGCTGTTGCTCGTAATTCCCGGCAAACTTGTAGGAAACGCCGGCAGGGAGTTGTATTTCGCCCGAAGCGATTTTCGATTTCAATAACCGGCTTGCTTCCTGTACAACTTCTACTTCGGCTTTTCCGGCCGCTTTGTCGAAAATCACATAGCCGGTTAAGAATGTATTTTCACTTTGAATCATCTGTGCGCCTTTAGTGTATTCGATACCGGCCACTTCGCCCAAGGGAATTTGCGCCCCCGTCGCCGTCGGAATAAGGATGTGCGACAACGCTTCGGGATCGTCGCGCAATTCCCGCGGATACCGTAGCCGTACCGGAAAACGTTCGCGCCCTTCGACGGTAGTCGTCAGCGACATGCCGCCCACGGCCGACTGAATCACTTCCTGCAAATCGGCAACCGTGATGCCGTAGCGCGCCATGCTGCGGCGATTCAGTTGGATTTCGATGTAGGGAGCGCCAACGGCGCGGTCGTAAAATACGGTCGATGGCAGGACGAACGGCGATTCTTTCAATGCCGTTTCGAGCGTTTTCCCTGCCCGTTCGATGCTTTCGAGATCAGGCCCCGATATTTTCAGTCCCATCGGCGCACGCATTCCCGTGGAAAGCATCACTAAACGCGCCTCAATCGGTTGCAATTTGGGGGAAGAAGTCAATCCGGGCAGATGAGATACCCGGATGATTTCCTGCCAGATATCGTCCGTACTTTTGATATGCGGCCGCCACTGGCGGAAATATTCGCCGCGACGGTCTGTAATCAGGCTGTCGGCCGGAATGATGCGGAACCCTTCGTCCGGACGATAGGTGGAACCGTCCTTCAATACATACGTTCCTTTGGAACGGGTTTTGAAGCGCATCCGTCGCCCGTCCTCATCCAAAATATATTCGGGTCGATAATTGATCGTGTTTTCAAACATCTGTACCGGCGCAGGGTCGAGCGCAGAATTGACACGCCCCCATTTCCCAACGCTCGTTTCGATTTCCGGAATCGACGACGCCCGTTTGTCGATGGCTTCAATCAGGTGCAAATTTTGTTCAATACCCGTATGCGGCATGCTGGTGGGCATCAGCAGGAACGAACCTTCGTCCAGCGAAGGCATAAATTCTTCGCCCAGACCGCGCCATATCCACGCGCCGAAAATCAGCGTGAGAATGGGCAGGGCAATAAATTTCCAACGGTTAGCAAGGCACCAGCGCAGAATTTTTTCGTAATACGCAACCAATGCCCACAAAATGCCCAGTATAATGCCAATGGCAAGGACGACAAACAGGAAGTTCACCGAAAATCCCGCTTCCGTCCCCACAGGCAGCCATTGGGAAGTCAGATACCAGACGGCGACCAGTAAAACGCCAACAACCAGCAGGCTATTGGCCCCGCGCCGGATCCGTTTGAACGGGAGTTTCCACGAAAAAACATAATAGGCAATGACCGGAAGCAACGCAAAACCCAATAAAAACGCCGAAACGAGTGCAAAGGTTTTGGTATAAGCCAACGGCTTAAACAGTTTGCCTTCTTGCGCCTGCATCGCAAATACGGGAAGAAAACTGATAATCGTGGTCAACATTCCGGTGGACAGGGCGCCGGAAACTTCTTTTACGCTTGCATAAATCAAGTCGGCAAACGCTTGGCCGCGCCGGACAATCCGGGCGCCCGTTTCGTGCAGCTTGCGCAGAATGCTTTCGACAATGACAACTCCCACGTCCACCATGACGCCAATGGCGATCGCAATCCCCGATAGCGCCACAATATTGGCGTCCACATGCATGTATTTCATCAGGATGAACGCCGAAAGTACCGCCACCGGCAACAGTCCGGAGATAATGACCGACGCCCGAAGGTTAAACACCAGCACAATTACGACAATAATACAAATCAGGATTTCATGCGCCAGCGCAGTTTCGAGCGTACCGATGGTTTCCTTGATCAGTCCGGAGCGGTCGTAAAACGGCACGACGGTTACTTTCGACACCGTCCCGTCTGCCAGCGTTTTTTGCGGCAGTCCGGCAGACATTTCTTCGATCGTAGCCTTTACATTCTGAATCACTTCCATCGGGTTTGAACCGTAACGGGCAACCACCACGCCGCCCACGGCTTCCACGCCTTCTTTATCCAATCCGCCGCGCCGGGTGGCAGGTCCCCAGTTGACGGTCGCTACCTCTTTTATGCGCACGGGAATGCCTTCGCGCACCGTAACGACCGATTCTTCCAGATCGGCGATGCTTTGGAGGTAACCCAATCCGCGCACCAAGTATTCGGCTTTGTTCAGTTCGATGGTTTCCGCGCCCACGTCGAGGTTGCTTTTCTGTACGGCAGTCATCACGTCCATGATCGAAACCCCGTATGCCCGCAGAGCGTCGGGATGGATTTCCACCTGATACTCTTTGACAAAACCGCCCACAGACGCCACTTCCGATACGCCGCCGGCGGCCGACAGCGAATATCTAACGTAAAAATCCTGCACGGTGCGCAATTCGTCGGGATTCCAACCGCCCGCGGGCTGACCCGTTTCGGGATTGCGTCCTTCGAGCGTGTACCAAAACACCTGTCCCAGCGCCGTAGCATCCGGCCCCAATGCAGGCTGAACGCCGGCCGGCAGCATCCCCGCAGGCAATGAGTTGAGTTTTTCCAGAATCCGCGAACGACTCCAGTAAAACTCTATATCATCCTCGAAAATGATATAAATGAACGACATGCCGAACATCGACGAACTGCGGATCGTCTTCACGCCCGGAATCCCCAGCAGCGAAGTAGTCAGCGGGTAAGTAATCTGCTCTTGAATGTCTTTGGGCGAACGTCCCATCCACTCGGTGGACACAATCTGCTGGTTCTCGCCAATGTCGGGAATGGCGTCCACCGCAACGGGATCGCCCGGCAGCCATCCGCCGCGCCAGTGAAAGGGAGCCACCGACAGGCCCCATACGACGATAACCGCCAGCATCAATACGGCAATCAGCCTGTTGTCAAGAAAATATTTGATAATTCTGTTTAACATGATTTTTTTATTTTTATGTATCTGACAAAATTTGCCTGCAATATCCTTGCACGGCAACCGACAACATAAAAATCAAATCCTGAAAACACAGAGGAGAATCAGCCGGTCTGCGCCCGATGAAGCCGGACTGCCGGGTGGAAAAATTAATTGAAAGGCGCTTGTTAGCCACCGGTCGCCCCAAGCAGCCGCCGGAGCGGGGAGAACCGCTAAGGGATGAAAACCGGGATCGTGCCCGGCAACCGCATCCTGCGGATGAGTAGAAAAAACATCCGTACGGATTTCCTGATAATGATTGGTGCAGCACGGTACTTTTTGCAGGGTATTGCCCCGTTCGCGAGATGCGTGAGGCTGTTTTTCTTCACAGCAAGACTTCTTTTCCAAACCCGCAAACGCCACCGAATGAAATCGCCCGCCGCAATAATGAAACGCCACCGTTGCGTGCGATGTAGCAAACAACAGGATAATCAATAACAGGATGGCGGTTAGCTTTTTCACTTCAACGATATTTCGGGGGTAAAGGTAGTTAGTTTTTTTGAAACACGCAAAACGGGCGCTGAAA
>JAITAY010000347.1 GCA_031283915.1 Tannerella sp. | reverse complement strand
CGTTGGAGGGAAAGGCGTAAACGTGAGGGTTTGAGCGGACAGCTTCGTCGTATCACAGAACTACCGGCTACTATTCTACCAGCTACTAACTACCTGTTTTTGCACAAAACTATACCGCGGGCAGTATAATAGTTTGCCTTTCCCTTTCGGGGCTTTTTGGATATCTGATTTTTTTTCCCTAACTTGCCCCTGTTTTTTTTACATGATGACCCAAACAATACACTTAAACAATAACCGGAATGATGGATAAAACGATTAAATCATATACGCGGCATAATTTCCGGACGATTCCTCAAATGGCATCCGTATCCGACCAGATGATACATGAAATAGATATAACCGCACGTGTATTTCCGTTCAAGACAAACAGCTATGTGGTTGACGAACTGATCGACTGGACGAATGTCGATACCGACCCGATGTTTACGCTGAATTTTCCCCGCCGCGAGATGCTGGAAAAGAGGCATTACGGCGCCGTCGAGAAGCTGGTCGGCGGACAGGAGCCTGACGATGTCATCGCCCGCATGGTGCAGCAAATACGTCTGTCCCTGAATCCCAATCCGGCCGGACAGGAACAGAATGTTCCCTCGCTGGGCGAAATCAAACTCAAGGGTATTCAGCATAAGTATCCCGAAACCGTGCTGTTTTTCCCCAGCCAGGGGCAAACGTGCCATGCCTACTGCACGTTCTGTTTCCGCTGGCCACAGTTTTCCGGGATGAGCGAACTGAAATTCACCATGAAGGAGACGGATTTGTTTCTGAAATACCTCAGCCTGCACAGGGAAGTCACCGATATCCTCTTTACCGGCGGCGACCCGATGGTGATGAGCGCCGACGTGCTCAGCGCCTACCTGCTTCCCCTGCTGGGGCCGGAGTACAGCCATATCCATACGATCCGCATCGGCACCAAGTCGCTTTCCTACTGGCCATACCGCTACCTGACGGATAAGGACAGCGACGACATCATCCGCCTGTTCGAAGCCATCACGGCCGCCGGCAAGAACCTCTCCATCCAGGCGCATTTCAATCATCCGGTGGAACTGTCGACCGATGCCGTCAGCCGGGCGATTGCCCGGATACGCGCCACCGGCGCCCAGATACGGACACAATCCCCCCTCCTGCGCCATATCAACGACCGTCCGGAACTGTGGAGCCGGATGTGGCGGAAGCAAGTCGATCTGGGCTGCATTCCCTACTACATGTTTATCGTGCGTGACACCGGCGCCAAACGGTTCTTCGAATTACCGCTGGAACGATGCTGGAACGTCTTCCGCCGGGCATACCGGCAGGTAAGCGGGCTTTGCCGCACGGTCAGGGGACCGAGCATGAGCGATCATGCCGGGAAGATTCAGATGCTGGGTGTACAGGAAGTGCGCGGCGAGAAAGTATTTGTACTCAGGTTTATTCAAGGCCGTAATCCCAAATGGGTAGACATCCCGTTCTTTGCCAGGTACGACCCGAAAGCCACGTGGTTCAATCAACTGAAACCGGCCTTCGACGACAAATTTTTCTTTGAAGAACATCCGGCCAAACTGTCTGTTACCAAACCATTCCTGTTCGAGTAAGCGCGTTCGGGGCATAAGGCCTGTCAGGTTACTGCGATTCATTCATTTTACGATGACCTTTTTCACGGTCTCTCCGCCGTCGATCCTGACCTTCACGATATACGTCTGCGCACCGGCTACCGGATTCTTGTCGGTCAGGGTGGGCGATGTGCTCACGCTGTATCTCATCCCCTTCGGCGTCGTAAGCCACCAGCAGCCGGTTGGTTACGGAAACCTCTACCGCCGGAATATGACTGGTATCTCTGGCCGCGTCCCATTTCACCCGTCCCATGGCCATAACCGCACAGGCATTGGAAGCGCTGGTGAGCGTGGTACTGAAATGCGTTTTCTCCGAACTGTCGCTGTTGAGCAGGTAGATTTCCACCGGACTACTCTGTACGATTGCAATGATTTCGTTACGTCCGTCTCCGTCGATGTCGCCGGTCAGGGGCGTCTGTCCGCAGGAATAAATGTCGGAGGGGGAAGAGGATACTTCGCGGATGCTCCATTTCTGCGCCGGCGGGCTGATATAGCAGTCTTCCATTCTGACGTTGTCGGGCATTTCGGCCACATATATATAAATGTATGCAATGGAAGTATCCGTGCCGCAGGCGACACGGTAGGCGAGCGTGTCGCGGCCGGTGAAGCCGGTGACGGGGGTATAGCGGAGGGTGTCCATGTCGGTGCCGACAAAGCCGGCGAAGCCGTTTTTCGGCTGCCCGGCGACTTCCGTCATGGGCGTACAGCCGGGCGGGATGGAATCGTTCGCCAGCACGGGCACGAGCACGGGTAATTCCTTCGCCGTCACGGCGCGGTCGTGCATGGCCAGCAGCATCGGGCCGTCGGAGGCGTCGCGGTACGTGGAATCGCAGACCTCCTGGTCACTAAAGTTGTTGCCCGCATCGTTGACACGGGTGACGAGCGTCTCCGCGTCGCCCCACGCGGCAAGGTAATTGGGAATGCCGAAGGTGATGCGCGAAGTATCCTACCACAATGGGATATTCGGTATGCGTTCCGGAAGCGCAGGAGAAAGAGGCGAGATTGTTGCCGTCCTTGTCGATGATACGCAGGAGTGATTCGTCGCGATAGACGAGTTCCTCTTCTCCGTCGAGATTGAAGTCGAACATCGACATGGTAGTGGCGGCTGAATTGTCGGTAGTCATGACGCGGAAAAGCATTTGAAGCGAATTGGGGGTGGGCATGTACTTGAACGCCCCGAAGAGGTTGCGGCTTGTGTAGGCAATATCCGCCCAGCCGTCGCCGTCGATGTCGCCGATAAACGGGCGAGAGCCGTTCTGTCCCTGGTAGGCAGCATGTTGGGATCTCCTGACGGAAAGGCGTGCGAACTGCCGGTAACCGTGTTTCCTATCTGGTTGTTGCTTGTTCCGGTTGGAAGCCAGCGCTCGGAAGCCATTCAAGTCGTCCCGTCAGCGTCAAACAGCGCGACGCCATGCTGCGGCAAAGAACGAACCGTCTCTTTTTCAAATGCTTACAGTTCTTGGCAGGAGACTTAAATTTCGTCTGAATGCTCCTTAAAACAGCTCGAATATCATTTTTTCACTCTCATCATAGGCGATAATGTATAAAAAAGTCGTACCTTTGGCCGGTAATTTCAAATAG
>JAITAY010000286.1 GCA_031283915.1 Tannerella sp. | reverse complement strand
ATAACAGAGGTTGGCGCATGGCAGAAAGCCGGAAATAACAAGAATGCTAAAATTAACTGGCAGTTCACTGCGGAAGATGCAAGAGTGAAACTAAAAAGACTTTATCCATTATTTGACATTTGACATGACACTAACTACTAGCTACTATCTACTAACTACCCCTTTCTTCACCGCGTGCAGTATAATCGAAGCAGGAGGATGCAGGAGGAATGGGAGGAAAATCATCACAGTTCCTGCATTCATCTCAAAACATAGCTTCTGAATGAATTTTTCGTGTAACTTTGTGCCGCAAATTTGGCTACTGTTGAATTTAACGGAGATTGACATAACAGATATTTTGCCGCAACGCCCCCCGTTTATCCTGGTGGATCGATTGACGTATTATGACCCGCGAAAAGCGATTACGCTGTACACTGTTCGCGAGGGGCATTTTTTTTGTGCCGACGGAAAACTCGAAGAAGCCGGACTGGTGGAGAACATTGCCCAAACCGGCGCGGTGCGTACGGGCTACGAAACCAAATACGGTCTGCAGGGCGACGGCGTCATCCGAATCGGACTGATCGGCGCCATCCGGAAGATGGACATCCGGCGTGCTCCGTGTGTGGGCGAGCAGTTGGAAACAACCGTCGTGGTGGTGGAGGACATCTTTTCCATCTCGCTGGTGGAAGCGAAAGTGGAAATCGGCAGCGAAGTCATTGCCACGTGTGAGATGAAGATATTTCTGACCGAAATAAATGCCGGATGATGGAAGAAACACGCTTGAGTGCATCGAAAGAAATTGAAGTACGGTTCAGCGAAGTGGATTCGATGCACATTGTATGGCACGGTTCATACGCACTTTATTTTGAAGATGCACGCGAAGCCTTCGGAAAAACCTTCGGACTGAGTTATCAGCACTATTTTGCAAACAACTGCTACGCTCCGCTGGTGGAGCTGCATTTCAGTTACAAACAGCCCCTGCTGCACGGGCAACGGGCACGTGTCGACATTGCCTACCGCAACGTCCCGGCTGCCAAAGTCATTTTCGATTACGAAATCCGTCTGCTCCCGGACGACAGCCTCGTAGCTACCGGTTCTTCTACCCAGGTGTTTTTGGACAAAGAGTTCCGGCTTCTCTGGAGCAATCCGCCTTTCTACGAAGCCTGGAAGAAAAAATACAATCTCCTATGACGACCCTTTTAAGTGACAATATTATATCTGCCCTGGGCTTCACGACGGACGAAAATGTTCGCAAAGTCAGGGACGGCGTCAGCGGACTCCTGTTTTTCGACGGGCAGGAGACGGGCGTATCCGAACCGTTTGTGGCGTCGGCCATTGACGGCGCGGCGCTGGACAGCGCTTTCTACACGCTTCCCCGTGCAACGGAGAAGCGCTATACCCGTCTGGAAAAGGCCGTCATTCTCTCGGTGACGAATGCCTTGAAGGATCTGCCGACAGATCCGGCCGGCGAACGGGTACTGTTTATCCTTTCCACGACGAAAGGCAACGTATGTCTGCTGGATTCGACCGAAAGCGAAGGTTACGAACCCGAGCAGGTTTACCTCTGGCGTTCGGCCGAACGGATTGCCGGTTACTTCGGTAACCCGAACACGCCCCTTGTGGTCTCCAACGCCTGCATATCGGGCGCCTGCGCCCTGATCGCCGCGCAGCGGGCGTTGCAGGCCGGGCGCTACGAATACGTCATCGTTGCCGGCGCCGACATGCTGTCGCGCTTTATCATTGCCGGTTTCCAGTCGTTCAAGGCGCTCTCGCAGGAAGCTTGCAAACCCTTTGATGCCCGTCGTTCCGGATTGAACATCGGCGAAGCGGCCGCTACATTAATATTAACGGAAAAACCGGCAGAGGCGTTGCAGACCGGCGAAGTCGTCCTGACGGCCGGCGCTGTGTGTAACGACGCCAATCATATCTCCGGCCCTTCGCGCACGGGAGAAGGCGCTTACCTGGCTCTGAAGCGCGTCCTGGCCGGTATCAATGCGGACGAACTGGCTTTCGTCAATGCGCACGGAACAGCCACGCTCTATAACGACGAAATGGAAGCTGTCGCCATCCATCGCGCCGCACTGCAGAACGTTCCGGTAACAAGTTTGAAGGGATATTTCGGACATGTGCTCGGCAGCGCGGGCATCCTGGAGAGCATCGTCTCCACCCGTGCGCTACGAGAGGGGATTGTCTTGAAAACACGCGGCTATGACACGCCGGGCGTCTCGCGGCCGCTCCGGATCGCCACCCGTACGCAGCCCGTCAAGGGATGCCGGTGCATCAACATGCTGTCGGGTTTCGGCGGATGCAATGCCGCCTTGCTCTACACGCTCAAATGTGAGGAATGATGGAGATTCAGGTGAAGAAATGTATCCAGATCAGGCCGGGCAAAGTATGGTTGAACGGGAAAGCCGCTTTGACGTCTACCGGGAAAGGAGATGCCCGGGACTTTCTGACGAGGGTCTATCAGTGGCTGGAAGCGGACTATCGCAAGTTCTTCAAAATGGATTTGCTGTCGAAACTGGGATGGTTGGCATCGGAATGGCTGATGGAGGAGTCTGACCCCGAACAGCCGAAGGAAGATGCGGGTATCGTCTTTTTCAACAGCTTTTCCTCGCTGGATAGCGACAGCCGTTTTCAGGAGACGATCCAGCGCCGGGAAGCTTATTTCCCCAGTCCGGCGGGATTTGTCTATACCCTGCCGAACATCGTGACGGGCGAGGTCGCCATCCGCCACCGGATACGCGGCGAGACGGCTTTTTACGTCCTTCCTCGTCCGGACTACCGCTGGATGGCCGCCATTTTGTCAGACACGATGGCCTCGGCCGGACTGCACTGCCTGCTGGCCGGCTGGCTGGAAGCGTACGACGAACTGCTCGATGCCCGTCTTATGCTCTGCCGGGACGGTGGCGACGGGTTGTGTCCGCTGAACGCCCGTAACATGGAGCATTTATTTATTAACTGATTAATATAACTATATATGGATGAATTGATTTTAGAATTGAAACAGGAAATTATCAATGTATTGAATCTGGAAGGAACTGCGCCGGAAGACATTGCGGACGACAGCGAACTGTTTGGCGAGGGTCTGGGACTTGACTCCATTGACGCGCTGGAACTGATTGTGCTGCTGGAGAAGAACTACGGCATCAAACTCAAAGACCCGGCGCAGGGTAAGGAGATCTTCAAGTCGATCCGCACCATGGCCGAATACGTGGCGGCGCACCGGATCAAATAGAAATGAAAGCAAAGGATGTATACGTGACCGGCGCCGGCATTGTTTCCGCCATCGGGCTGGGCAAGCAGGCAACGCTGGAGGCTCTGCGTGACGGGCGTTCCGGGGTGGAGCCTGTCCGCTATCTGCAGACCGCTCATGCCGGACTTCCGGTGGGTGAAGTGAAATACAGTAACGACGAGATGCGGGAGATGCTGCGGATTGCGCCCGAAGAAGCGGTGATCCGTTCGTCACTGCTGGGCATACTGGCGGTTGGCGAAGCGCTACGACAGTACGCTCCGCCGGAAAGCCGTGACGAAACCTTGCGTGTGGCATTGCTCTCGGGCATTACCGTCGGAGGGATGGATCAGGTTGAAAACATGTATGACGACTTTGTCGAGACCGATTCGAAGAACGGCTACATTTCACTGATTGACTGCGGGGCGTGTACGGAGCAGATCGCAGACTATTTCGGCGGTTTCCGAATGGCCTCGACCATTGTCACCGCCTGTTCCTCATCGGCAAACGCCATCATGACGGGCGTCGATCTGCTTCGGGAAGACCGGGCGGACGTGGTCGTGGCCGGCGGATGCGAATGTCTGTCGCGCTATCATGTGAACGGATTCAACACGCTGATGATCCTCGACCGCGGGATCTGCCGTCCTTTCGACCGCCGCCGCGCCGGAATCAACCTGGGTGAGGGCGCCGGATACCTTGTCCTTGAACCGGCGGAATCGGTTGCGCGACGCGGCGTACAGCCACTCGGAAAAGTATCCGGTTACTGCAATGCCTGTGACGCCTATCATCAAACCGCTTCCTCGCCGGAAGGTCTGGGCGCTTACCTGGCTATGAAAGGGGCGATAGAGGACGCCGGTCTTGCGCCCGATGAGATTGACTACATCAATGCACACGGCACGGGTACGCCGAACAACGACCTGACCGAAGGGCTGGCCATCATGCGCCTGTTCGGCGAACGCATCCCGCCGGTCGCCTCCCTCAAAGCCTTCACCGGACATACGACCAGCGCCGCCGGCAGCCTCGAAGCCGTCATTTCGCTCCTGGCGCTCCGGCACGACTTTCTCCCGGTGAACCTGAACTTCCGCGAGCCGATCGAAGACCATTCCTTTGTCCCGCTTACCGGCCCTGCGCCCGGCCGTTCCCTGCGCCACCTCCTTTCCAATTCGTTTGGATTCGGCGGGAACAGTTCGGCCATTGTATTCTCCAAAATCTGAAACATGTCCGTCTATATCCAGTCTGTCAGTCAAATTTCGGCACAGTTGCCTTTATCCGAAGCCTGGTTCGAGGCGCCCGTTTATCACGAAGCAAACCGGGTCGCTACGCTCGATCCGGATTTTACGGCCAGCCTGTCGCCGGTACAGTCGCGCCGGATGTGCCGTCTGCTCAAACGTGTCATCGTCACCGCCCGTACCACCCTGAAAAGCGCCGGAGTGGACATGCCCGACGCCATCATCAGCGGCACCGGCCTGGGATGCATCGACAATACGGAGAAGTTTCTCCATTCCATCCTCAAAAACGGGGAGCAGTATCTTCAACCTACGTATTTCATGCAATCCACGCACAACATCATCAGTTCGCTGATTGCCATCGACCTGAAATGCCACGGCTATAACAATACCTGGGTACACCGCGGCGTTTCGTTCGAACATGCGCTGCTGGACGCCCTCCTTCAGTTCCGGCAGCGGCGGATACGGACGGCTCTGACCGGCGGGTACGACGAAATGACGGACTGTTATTACCTTTTCCTCGGACGGCTGGGGCACTGGAATTTCAGTCGTATGCCCGCGCTATCGCCCAAGCAGCGATGTTTTGCCGGTGAGGTAGCCGTCAGCCTGTTGCTGAGCGACGAGTGTAGCCGGCACTCGCTTTGCGAAATCAACGGTGTGGAACTCCTCTTCCGCCCCTCTGCCGCCGACATGCGTCGCGCACTCGACACGCTTCTGGCGCAAGCCGGCTGTACGTTGACGGACATCGACGCCGTCATGACGGGCATGAACAATCACCCGCAAAACGACCCCGTCTACGAAGCAGCCGCTGCCGGCCTGTTCGCCGGCCGTCCCCTTGCGCAGTACAAGCACCTGTTCGGCCAGTCCTTCACCTCTTCGGCGCTGGGTATCTATGCCTCCGCCGTATGCCTCCGCAACGGGCATATCCCGGCACACCTGATGACCGACCGCGAGGAAAGACTCGACCCTGTCCGGCGTATCCTCCTCTACAATCACTTCAACAACACGTCTCATTCCCTTACACTTCTTTCGCGATGCTGAAGCTCATACTCTATTCCACCCTCCAATCCCTGTGCCTGGTGTCGGGACAAATCTTCCTGAAGATAGCCCTGGCGCTGACAGGTAAGTTCCATCTTTCCTGGCAGTTTGTCAGAGAGGCGCTGACGACGTGGCAACTGGCTGCTTCGGGATTGTGCATGGTACTGGCCTCGCTGATCTGGGTTTATATCCTGAAACATTACGAGTTTTCGGTAGCCTATCCCATGATAAGCATCAGCTATCTCTTCGGTCTGCTGGCTGCCATCTTCATTTTTCACGAACCCGTCCCGCTCGTGCGATGGATTGGAGTATTGCTGATCATGGGCGGGGTATTCCTGGTAACGAAATGAAATCTCCATCAGGGCTAAAAATCATCCCTTCGGCCGATGAAAATCGCGGGGAAGAAGCCGTGCTGCCGCCGCCCGACGCTTCCTGCCGCTATTGCCTGACGCAACTATTTGCAGGTATCCTTCTGCAAACTCAGAGGATTATTGCCGGCAATATCCGAATTATTGCCGGCAATGTTTGAATTATTTCCAGCAATGTCTGCGTCATTGCCGGCAATGTCTGGATTATTTCCGGCAATGTCTGCGTCATTTCCAGCAATGTCCGGATTATTTCCAGCAATGTCTGCGTCATTTCCAGCAATGTCTGGATTATTTCCAGCAATGTCTGCGTCATTTCCAGCAATGCCTGGATTATTTCCAGCAATGTCTGCGTCATTTCCGGCAATGTCCGGATTATTTCCGGCAATGTTTCCGCAATTTACAGCAGCATCCGGCAGAATTTCGGATGAAATTATTGTTTTTCCCCCAAAAGCGAAAACCCGGTTGCGGAAATTCGTTTTGAGACGCCCCGTGACCGTTCTATTTTTGCAACAGAATAAAAAAACGGGAAATATGATTTATTCCTTAGTATCAATTTGATGCAGGGAGAAACGGATGTTGATCATCGTTGACTACTGTGTTAATAATGCGTAAAAACCCTCGGATAAAAATGCTGATTCGATATTTTTTCATTACCCCTTGGCGATGAATTGTTAAAAAATCGATTTGAAATCCCCCCTCCTTAGCCCAATATTTGGATATCTCGTTTTTACATATTACCTTTGCACAAAAATTAATAATAGCTTTTGATTAGAAACATGCCTAAACGCTGGCTTTCCATATTATTCGTTGCATTCGCCGTTATCATGCTGTTTGTTATGCACAGTTTGCCCCATCATCATCATTTTGGGGAGGCGATTTGTTTTGCGACGGAGTGCTGCGAAGACGGGCATGACGGCGCCGATGCCGCCGGCGAACTTTCGCACCAGCATCATTCCGGAGGATCTTCCGGCTACAACAATTGCTCCGTAGAAGACAGTTATTTGTTTTCGTTCGAGCAAAACGAGACGAATTGCAAAGCAGAATCTTATCATCACGACCATCATACGCACACCTATCTCTTTTTTGCATCATGCTGCCTTGCGGCGATTGCGTTGCTTTATGAAGCGGAAAGCGCAGACGACGCTTCGGATTATGGCGGATGCTATGCGTGTTTTTACCAGTCAATCAACGCAAATCGGGACAACGGTTTGCGTGCTCCTCCACGTCTTGTTGTGTAGGGAGAGATTATTGCTCTCTTGATAGAGACAGGACGTGAGTCCTGCCCTTATTGACATGTTGTCATGTCCCTGCACATATCATCCAGCTTATTACCTCTCATAAAACAAACCGCCGGATATGAATCCGGAGGGACAAGAGAGTTTTCCCAAAAACCCTTTATTATTAATTTAACAACAATAGAAATGAAAAGATATATTATTAGCATATGCATTGCCACAGCCCTGATTACCGGAGGCTGCCGCAATGAAACAGGACACGAACATGCTGCGGAAGAAGCGCATGAACATGTTGAAGGAGACGGACATAATCGTTCTGCTCAAAATAAGGATGATGAAGACAGGAACGAAGCAGGGGAAGCACATGCGGACGAGATTCATTTTTCCGTCCGGCAAGCTGAAACTGCCGGACTGGAAATAGAGGACATTGCACCGGGCGCTTTCCATCAGGTGATAAAAACAAGCGGACAAGTACAGGCGACACAGGGCGATGAAATCACTCTTGCGGCGACGAGCAACGGCATCGTCTCGTTTGTAAACAAGTCTATTACGGACGGCGCGGCCGTAAAGGCCGGCGAAGCGATTGTTTCCGTTTCGGCAAAATTCCTGCAGGACGGCGACCGGAGCGCCCTGGCCAAAATCAATTACGAAACGGAACTGAAAGCCTGTCAGCGTGCCGAAGCGCTCGCAAAAGACGATATTATTTCCGCCAAAGAATTAGAACAGATCCGTCAGCGTTACGAAACGGCAAAGACGGCCTACGAAGCGCAGTCTGCCAATATAACCGCGCAGGGCGTAACAGTGAAAACGCCTGTCGGCGGTTTTATCAAAAACCGTCTGGTCAGTCAGGGCGAATACGTATCCGTGGGGCAGCCCATTGTGACCGTATCCCAGAACAAACGCCTGCAATTGAGGGCGGAAGTGTCCGAAAAGTACTATAAAACGCTGGCGAGCGTACGGACGGCTCATTTCAGGATGGCATACGACGAGACATTATATAAAATGCAGGACATGAAGGGTCGCCTGCTGTCGTTCGGGAAAAGTTCGGGACAGTCGTCGTTCTACATCCCCGTCACGTTCGAGTTTGACAACACGGGCGATATTCTTCCCGGCGCTTTTGCCGAGGTGTACCTGCTGGCGGCCTCCCGGGATGACGTGATTAGCGTTCCCCTTTCGGCCGTCACGGAAGAACAGGGACTTTATTTCGTCTTCCTGCAACTTGGCGAAGAGGAATACAGGAAACAGGAAGTCGCTTTGGGACAGGACAACGGCGAGCGGGTACACGTCGTCTCCGGCCTGCAAAGCGGAGACAGGGTCGTCACCGAAGGAACATATCAGCTCAAACAGGCCGCCAGTGCGGGCGTCGTCCCCGAAGGACACAGCCACAGTCATTAAGCGAGCGGAACACTGTTTTATCATACATTAAATAGATTGATTATGCTGAACAAAATAATCAGGTTTTCGCTGAACAACCGTTTGATTGTCATTGCGGCGGCAGTCCTGCTGATGATGGCCGGCACGTTTACGGCCACTCGTATGGAGGTGGATGTGTTTCCGGATCTGAACGCGCCGACCGTTGTGGTCATGACGGAGGCTAAAGGCATGGCGGCCGAGGAAGTGGAACGGCTGGTGACGTTTCCGGTCGAAACGGCCGTGAACGGCGCCACCCGCGTCCGCCGCGTCCGTTCGTCGTCGACGACGGGCTTTTCCGTCGTATGGGTTGAATTTGACTGGGGTACGGACATCTACCGTGCGCGACAAATCGTATCGGAGAAACTTGCCGTCGTCGGCGACGCCCTGCCTCCCCAGGCCGGCAATCCCACTTTAGGCCCCCAGTCGTCTATCCTGGGAGAGATGATGATTGTCGGGCTGACGTCGGATACGACTTCGCTGCAGGATCTGCGTACCCTTGCCGACTGGACGATACGCCCGCGTCTGCTTTCCACAGGCGGCGTGGCGCAGGTTTCGGTGCTGGGCGGTGAAATCAGGGAATATCAGATTTTACTGAATCCGCCGAAAATGAAACATTATGACGTCAATCTGGCCGATGTGCTGGCCGCTACTGACGGAATGAACGGGAATACTTCGGGAGGCGTACTGTACGAATACGGAAATGAGTATATTATACGCGGCGTTCTTGCTACGGACGACGTGAATGCGCTGGGAAAGGCCAAGGTAAAAATCGCGAACGACGTGCCTGTCCTGCTGGAAGACGTTGCGGAAGTACGGATCGGAAACAGGTCTCCCAAACTGGGAGCAGCGTCGTATCGCAGCGAGGCGGCCGTCCTGATGACCATTACCAAACAGCCGAATACCGGCACGCTGGACTTGACCGAACAAATAGACCGTTCGCTCGCCGAACTGAGTAAATCGCTTCCTGCCGACGTGCATATAGCTACCGATATTTTTCGCCAGTCGCGCTTCATCGAAAGTTCCATCGGCAACGTGAAGGATGCGCTGGTGGAAGGAGGTATTTTCGTCGTCATCGTGCTGTTTCTTTTCCTGATGAACGTGCGCACAACGGTTATTTCGCTGATAACTATTCCGCTTTCGCTGGTAATATCTATCCTGTCGCTGAAAATGATGGGGTTGACCATCAACACGATGAGTCTCGGCGGAATGACCATTGCCATCGGTTCGCTGGTGGACGACGCCATCGTAGACGTCGAAAACGTATTCAAGCGTTTGCGGGAAAACAGGCTGAAGCCAAAGGAAGAACGTGAAAATGCAATGCACGTCGTTTTCGAAGCCTCGAAGGAAGTGCGGATGCCCATCCTCAACTCGACGCTCATCATTGTAGCCAGTTTTGTGCCTCTGTTTTTTCTGTCGGGGATGGAAGGACGCATGCTTGCGCCGCTTGGCATAGCCTTTATCACGGCGCTGTTTGCTTCGACGGTGGTGGCGCTGACGCTGACGCCCGTGCTGTGCAGTTATATGCTTGCCGGTACTCCGAAAAAGGACAGGCCGGAACGCGAACCTTTCTGGGTGAGAAAGCTCAAATCGGCCTACCGTCTGGCGCTGACATGGACTTTCAGACACAAAAAGTGGACGCTCTGGATTGCCGGTACGGCGCTGATTTTAACCATTGCCGCAACCTTCGTGCTCGGACGCAGCTTTCTGCCGCCTTTCAACGAGGGGTCGCTGACGATCAACGTCAGCACGTTGCCCGGCATTTCGCTCGAAGAATCGAACAAAACAGGACGGACGGCGGAAAATATCCTTCTGTCCATCCCCGAAATACAGACCGTGGGACGCAAGACGGGACGCGCCGAACTGGACGAACATGCGCTGGGCGTGAATGTTTCCGAGATAGAAGCTCCGTTTGTGCTGGGGCGGCGTTCGAAGGACGAATTTCTTGCCGACCTGAGAGACAGACTGAAAGTGCTGCCCGGCGTGAACATCGAAATCGGACAGCCGATCTCGCACCGTATCGACGCGATGCTGTCGGGTACGCGGGCAAACATTGCCATCAAGCTTTTCGGTTCCGATCTGAACAAAATGTTTACACTCGGCAATCAGGTCAAAGCCGCCATACAGGATGTGAAAGGTCTTGCCGACCTGAACGTGGAACAGCAGATCGCCCGTCCGCAGCTCAAAATAGAACCGAAACGCGAAATGCTGGCAAAATATGGCATTTCGCTGTCCGAGTTTGCCCAAATCATCCGTGTGATGCTTGCCGGAGAAACGGTATCGCAGGTATACGAAGGAAACCGCGTGTTTGATCTTGTCCTGAAAGTAAACGACGAAAGCCGCGAAACGATTGCACGGATAAAAGACTTGACCGTGGATGCGGGCGGACGGAAAATCCCGCTGGATTATATTGCCGAAATAACCTCCACGTCGGGCCCGAACACCATCAACCGCGAGAACGTGGGACGCAAGATTGTGATTTCGGCAAACGTGGCAGGCCGGGATTTGCGAGGCGTCGTGAACGATATTCGCAGCAGAATCGACGAACGCATACAGTTGCCCGAAGGATACTACATCGAATACGGCGGGCAGTTCGAGAGTGAAGAAGCGGCTTCGCGCACGCTGCTTTTTGCCTCCGTGCTGTCGATTCTCGTCATTTTCCTGCTCCTGTTCAATCAGTTCAGGAATGTAGGGCAATCCGTCGTGATTCTCTTGAATCTTCCGCTGGCGCTTATCGGCGGCGTCATGGTGCTTTTCTTCACCAGCGGCGAAATCAGTATTCCGGCCATCATCGGGTTCATATCGCTCTTCGGAATTGCGACTCGAAACGGCATGTTGCTTATTTCGAGATATAACGACTTGCGCAAAGAGAATATTCCCGTGTATGAATGTGTCATATCAGGCTCTTTAGACCGTTTGAATCCGATTCTGATGACGGCCTTCACCTCGGCGCTGGCGCTGATTCCGCTGGCATTCGGAGGCCAGTTGCCCGGAAACGAGATACAAAGCCCCATGGCGCAGGTCATTCTCGGCGGACTGATGAGTTCTACGCTCCTCAATGGATTTATTATTCCGATTATGTATTTCATTACAAACCGGAAAGAAAGCAGGATGGAAACAACGGATGTCAAATCAAATTAAAAACCGAACAAGATGAAAAAGATTCTATTTTTACTGGCGGTGTGGACAAGTTTTTCGCTTGCCGCACAGGATAATATCGACCGGGTATTGTCGTCCGTCGAAGCGAACAACACCACGCTGAAGGCGCTCAGGGAAGGCCTCGAAGCTCAAAAGCTGGAAAACCGTACGGGCATCTTTCTTGAGAATCCCGAACTGGGGTTCAATTATTTGTGGGGTACTCCCGGAAGTATCGGAAACCGTACGGACGTGAATGTGAGCCAGAAGTTCGATATCCCTACGCTTTCGGGATTGAAAAGCCGGGTCGCCGACGGACAGAACCAACTGGCTGAATTGCAGTATCTGTCCGGCCGGATGGATATTCTGCTGGAAGCTAAGCAAAATTGTCTCGACTTGATTTATTTCAACGCCCTCAAAAAGGAGACGGAAAAACGCTTCGGCCATGCCGGAACGATCGCCGAAGCTTACGACAAGAAGCTAAAGCAGGGCGACGTCAACCGGTTGGAGTACAACAAGGCGCAGTTGAATCTTTCTGCTGCGGAGGGCGAGATGGCGCGTATCGGAATAGAGCGGAACGCTTTGCTGTCCGAATTGAAAAAGTTCAACGGCGGACAGGACATTGCGCTGGACGACGTCCGTTTTGACGACGTTTCATTTCCGCTCGATTTTGAAGCATGGTATGCGCAGGCCGAACAGCGCAATCCCGTTCTGGCCTACGTGCGGCAAGAGGTGGAAGTGGGCAGGAAACGTGTCAGTCTGAGTAAAGCGATGGGGCTTCCCTCGTTTTCGGGAGGCTACCTGAGTGAAAAGGTAGCAGGCGAGCATTTCCAGGGCATTACGTTTGGCGTTAGCATTCCGCTCTGGGAAAATAAGAACCGTGTGCGGCAAGCGAAAGCGGCCGTTCGTGCAGCCGAGATGCGCAGCGAAGACGCGAAGCAACAGTTGTACAGCCGGCTTCAAATCCTCTACAACCGTGCGGCAGGATTGAAACTTACGGCCGAAAAATACCGCAAGTCCCTGGATTCCCTGAACAACACGGAACTGTTGGGAAAAGCGCTTGATGCGGGCGAGATTTCGCTTTTGGAATACATCGTCGAAATGGGACTGCTCTACGAGACGGTGAACAAAACGCTGGAAGCCGAACGCGATTTCAACAAAGCGTACGCCGAACTGTCGGCCGTGATGCTGTAA
>JAITAY010000277.1 GCA_031283915.1 Tannerella sp. | reverse complement strand
GAAATGATATTTTCCGGCTGATTTACAGTTGTTTTTGAATTTCATCCCTGATTTTAGCTACCGGGATTTTTGCTGCTGTTGCGGAGTGCTTCCTGTCACGCCGGTATAAATTGAGTGACGGGCAGCCGGCAGCAAAGTATTTACTGCCGGCAGCCGGCTTTTCGTCACTTGTCATTTTCATGTGTCACTAACTGATTTTTCCTGCCGGATTCCATCAGGTAATAGAGCGAAGGCAAAACATAGAGGGTGACAACGGTGGAGAAGAGCAGTCCGTAGACGATGACCGTTGCCAGTGGCCGCTGCACGTCCGAACCGATGTCCGTACTGAGTGACGCCGGCAGGAGACCAAGTATGGCTACGGAGGCCGTCATCAGTACCGGCCGGAAACGGTGACGGGCGCCGTCCAGCACAGCCGTCTTCAACCCGTATCCGCTTTCGCGCAAATGGTTGATGTGCGAAAGCATGATGACGCCGTTCTGTATGGCAACGCCCGTGAGCGCGATAAAGCCTACCGCGGAAGAGACGTTGAGCGTCATGTCCCGCAGGTTGAGCGCAAGCATCCCGCCGAAAACGGCCAGCGGTACGACGAACATCATCAGCGCAGCCTGCCGGAAGCGGCGCGTGGCGCCGAACAGCAACAGGAGCATCATGCCCAGCGCCAGCGGGATTACAATCCCCAGCCGGCGATACGCCCGCTGCTGGTTCTCGAACTGTCCTGCCCACCGGAGGCTGAACGCCTGCCGGTCGAAATCCACTTCCCTGTCAATCGCTTCGTTTGCCCTGCTCAGGAAGCCGGTCAGGTCGATGCCGCGCAGATTGACCCGGATGGTCAGGTGACGCTTCATCATTTCGTGCGTAATCATGCTGGCGCCGGTCGTCATGCGGATGTCGGCCACCTGCGAGAGCGGTATCTTGGCACCGGAAGGAGCCGTGAGCAGGAGGTTGCCGATTTTTTCCGGCGAATTGCGGGTCCCGTCGCTGAAACGGCAAATCACGTCGTAACTCTTGCTTCCCGCGTAGATGCGGGAAATGGCGGCGCCGCCAATGGCCAGCTCAATCAGGCCGGTCACGTCCGAAACATTCAGTCCGTAGCGGGCAATGCGTTCGCGATCGGCCACGATTTGCAGCTGCGGGAAGGGCGGGTCCTGCTCGATAGCCACGTCGGCCGCACCGGGAATCGTCTTCAGTACGCCGGCTATCCGGTCGGCCACGCGCCACGTCCCGCTGATGTCTTCCCCGTACACCTTCAGCGCCAGGTCGCTGTGTGCGCCCGCCACCATGTCCATTACCATGTCGATGATGGGCTGTGAAAAGCCGGCCGTATAGCCGGGCATGGAATCCAGCCGGGCAGCCATCTGCCCGATGAGCCGCGTCTTCGTCATGCCGCGCTTCCACGTGCGGTAGGGTTTCAGGCCGATGCCACATTCCACATGGGAAAGGGAAAACGCTTCCGCCCCCTCGTCGTCACGGCCTACCTGCGTCATCACATACGACACCTCGTCGTATTCCTTCATCGCCCTGCGCAGCGTCTCGCCCATCTCTCCGGATTTCTCGAGGGAGATGCCCGCGGGCAACTGTACCTGTATCCAGATGGCGCCCTCGTCGAGCGGAGGGAGAAAATCTTTCCCGACCGTATAGCTTAATACGCCGGCCGCCGTCAGGATGACTGCCAGGGAAACGAGCAGCAGTCGGGGCTTCTCCAGCAGTCGGGCGGTCTGATGGCTATAGTGTTCCGTCCACTTCTCCAGCCAGCGGTTGACGCGAACCTTCCGGGGTTTCGCGTAGGCAAGGAACGCCAGCCCCGGAATCAGGAGCAGGGCGACGGCCAGCGCACCGAACAGGGCGTAGCCGATTGTATAGGCCATCGGCGTGAAGAGTTTGCGTTCGATGTGTTCAAAGGCGAAGAGGGGCAGATAGGCGGTGATGATAATCAGAGTGGAAAAGAAGACCGGGCGGGCAACTTCCGTGGCACGCTCAAGGATGGATTCCTCCGCCAGCCGTTCGGACGGATGACGTTCCCGCTTGGTCAGAATGGTCTCCATCATGACAATGGCGCCGTCCACAAGGATACCGAAGTCAATGGCACCCAGCGACAGCAGATTGGCGGGAATGTGCGTGGAATGCATCAGGATAAATGCGACAAGCAGGGAAAAGGGAATGGTCAGCGCCACCAGTACGGCGCCCCGCCAGCTCCGCAGAAACAGAATCAGCACCAGCACCACCAGCGCCATCCCTTCGAGCAGCGTGTGCGAAACGGTGTGCAGCGTCGTTTGTACCAGATTCGTGCGATCCATGAAGGGATGGATACGGACACCTTCGGGCAGGATGTTCCGGTTCAGTTCGTCAACCGCCCTGTGGATTTCCTTCAGCACACGCGAAGGATTCTCGCCGCGAAGCATCTGAACGATGCCTTCCACGCCGTCGGCATAGTCGAGGCGGTCGTCCGAAAAACCCAGCACGCCCTTGCGTTCAAGGCTACCGTATTTCAGCCGGCCGATGTCCTTCAGGTAGACAGGCGCCCCGTTCACCGTCTTGAGAACGATGTTCCCCAGGTCGTCCAGATTCTGCACCAGTCCGATGCCCCGGACGACGTAACTCAGGTCGCCCCGACTGACCATGCTTCCACCGGCATTGGCATTGTTGCGTTCCACCTGTGTGGCGATGTCGTCCAGCGTGATACCGTACTGTTCCATCCGCTGCGGGTCTGCTTCGATCTGGTACTGGGTGGTGATGCCGCCATAGTTGCTCACGTCCGCCACACCGGTCACCTGCCTCAGCCGCGGGATAATCACCCACTTGTGCAAGTCCGTTATTTCCCGCAGACTCAGCCGGTCGCTTTCAATGACGTACCGGAATATTTCACCCGTAGGCGAAGTCAGCGGATTCAGTCCCGGAACGGCATTGTAGGGCAGTTCAACCTCCGTCAGGCGTTCCTGCACGCGCTGACGCGCCCAGTAGTCGTCCACGCCGTCGTCGAACACCAGAATCACTGTTGACAGACCGAACGTGTTCTTGCTCCGCATCACGTTTACACCCGGAATACCGCTCATCGCCCGCTCGACCGGAATCGTAATCTGCTGCTCGATTTCTTCTGCCGCCAGTCCCGGTACCTGCGTGACAATCTGTACCGTCGTGTCGGCAATATCAGGATAGGCGTCAATGGCCAGTTGCGTCCACGAATAGTATCCCGCAAGGGAAAGGAAAATGAACAGGACGAACATCAGCCCCCGCCGACGGATCGCCAGATAAATAATCTTCTTCAACATGGCCTATCGCGCTTCAATAAAGTAAAAGGCGCCTTCGGTCACGACGGCCTCGCCCTCGCCGACGCCGGACAGAATGACGGTACGGTGATTCTCCGCATCCGGCACGGTGGTTACGTTTACCTTCCGGAAGTGATTTTTTCCTTCGCTCACGATCACGTAACGGCTGTCTTCGCCCTGCAATACGGCCGCCTCGGGCGCCATGACTGCCGGCGCCGGCGTGCCGGTGAACCGTACGGTACCATACATGAACGGCTTCATCCGGCGGTCGCGGTTTTCACATTCGACCATCACCTCCACCGAACGGGTTTCTTCGTCCAGCAGGTAACCCACATAGCGAATGGTTCCCGTAATCAACGTATCGGGCAGTGCCGGCAGGCTGATCCGGATGTCCGCAACGCAGTCGAGCAGCGGCAGGTCTTTCTCCTTGACCTGGGCTTTCACCCAGACCCTGTCCAAATCGGCAACGATGACCAGCGCATCGGCGTCTTCCCGGATGTATTGCCCGACGACGATTTCGCTCTTCACCACCTCCCCGGCCAGCGGCGAACGGACAACAAGCGGCTGACCGAGCGTCAGGCTGTCGGGATCCACCTGGTAGACCTGTATAGCCGCTAACGCCCGTTCATACTCTGTCCGCTTGATTTCGCAGTCCGCTTCGATCTCCTCGACCTCCTTTGCCACGCCTACCCGGTTGGCCAGCAAATCGCGTTCGCGGAGGAGGTTTTTCTGTGCCAGCTCCATCTCTGCCCTGGCCTGAAAACAGGCTTTGCCTATTTCGGTAAAGTCCGGCGAACTGACCGCAAAGACGGGACTTCCCGCAGCCACACGCTGACCGGGACAGACCCAGGCTTTCACAATGCGTCCCGCAAAGGGCGACGCAATACCGGCATACTGCGACGGAATCGCAGTCACAACGCCCGATGCAGAGAAGGAAGGCCGATAATCACCCTTCTCCACGGGCTGTATTTTGATATGTTTCAACACCGGCGACTGTTCCGCTACGGTGATATACTCTCCTTCAACGGAGAATGTTTTACCCGCTGTCTCGTCGCTGCCGGAGCGGTTCGCACAGGCAACGCAGACAAACAGGCAAAACAGACTGGATAATCTTTTTTTCATCTGAATGTAATTAACGAGTCAATAAAAATAAAAAGGGATAGAGGTACACGATTTCTGTCGTCGTCCGTGTACTGTACGCCGTGCACCCGTGTAAAAACAGGCGGTGCAAAAACTACTTCAAGGCGGGAGGAGCGCGGAGGGGTGAGGCAATGAGCAGGCGAAACGCATTGCCGTAACAGACCGGAAGATAGAACCGGCAAACCTGTACTGCGCCGTAAAAGACGGCTGCAACGGCAAGTACCAGTACCAAATGCGAAAGGAAATAAATCGTCTGGCACTGGGAAGGCGTATGGCTGTGCTGCACGGGACTGTCGTCGAAGGGATAGAAAAAATGCGAGTGAGTGACACTGCCCCAGCTAAAGTAATGCGTGTGGTAGAAACACGTAGCAGAAACATAGTAGCTCATGAAAAGAGCTGCCAGCATCCATTTTCCCGCATTTAACCATGTCTGTTTCATCTGTTCCGGAACAATTGCAGTGCAAAGATACACTATTCTGCGGCTTAAACCCTTTGTCAGGCCATATAAATCAGGCTAACTCTTTTTTTGAAGCGTTATACGTCCGGAAAATCCGCGCAGGAATTACAAAAACCACGGAGGCAGACAGCGAAAAAACATCTCCGTCTCCGTGTTTAAATGATTCAATTAAAAGTGCCGAATCCGCCAATCCATCCGTATACCGAGCTGATGATACCGAAGGTCAGGACGCCGGCGGTACACAGAATCAGGCTCAGCCTCGTGTACCGGTCGCTGCGGAAAGGGGCAACCGGCTGTTCATTGGGCTGGATGTACATGGCCTTAACCACCAGCAGGTAGTAATACAGCGAAATCACCGTATTGATGACGGCAATAAACACCAGCACCTTGAATCCGGCCTGAAAGGCCGTCATAAAGAGGAAGAACTTGCTGAAAAAGCCGGCGAAGGGTGGTATGCCGGCCAGTGAAAACAGTGCCAGCGTCATCAGGAGTGTCAGGCGCGGATTGGTCCGGTAGAGACCGTTGTAATCCGTGAGGTTGATTTTGCCGTCCGTCTGCTGTTCAATCACCGCGAGAATACCGAAGATGACCAGGTTGGCCGCCAGATAGACCAGCGCATAGAATACGAGCGGTGTCAGTCCGTCGGCACGACCGCTTATTACGCCCAGCATCAGGTAGCCCGCCTGCGAGATGCTGCTGAAGGCGAAGAAGCGTTTGAGATTTTGCTGGCGGATGGCAAACAGGTTGGCCACGGTGATGGTGGCAATAATAATCCAGTAGAGCATGTCCTGCCAGAGAGGTACCATCTGCGCAAAGACCTTGAGAAATATCATCATCAGCGTGAATACGGCAGCTGTCTTGGAGACGACCGACAGGTAGGCCGTCACCTGGGTCGGTGCACCTTCGTACACGTCGGCCGTCCAGAGGTGGAACGGCACGAGCGAAATCTTGAATCCCAGTCCGGCGAAAAAGAAGACGAGCGCCAGGATTTGCAGTGGTGTACCCGTCAAGCTGGCCGTCACGTCGTCAAAATAGAGCGTGCCCGTCGTGCCGTAGATAAAGGAAATGCCGTAGAGCATCAAGCCGGACGAGAACATGGCCGAAAGGATGTATTTGGCGCCGGCTTCGGCCGAGTGGTGCCTGTACTTGTCGAATGCCACCAAACAGGCCATCGGAATGGATGCCAGTTCGAGTCCCAGCACAAATGTCAGGAAATGACCGGCGCTAATCATGAAAAACATCCCCAGCAGCGTGGAGAGCGTCAGGACGTAGAACTCGCCGCGCTTGTATTCCGTATCGTCACGCTGCAACCACGGGGCGGCCTGCATGACGACCATCAGCGTGCCGGCAGAGAGGATGGTCTTGACGACGCTCATCAACGGAACATAACGGTACATGCCGCCGAAAAGACTCAGCGATGCCGGCTGTGGAATCAGATTGGCCGCCAGATGTATCACCAGCAGGATACATGCCAGCGGGTGAAACCAAGTGCGTGCGCGCTGTCCGGTGGCGTACAGGTCGTACAGGAACAACACAATCATCACGGCCATCAGCGACAGCTCCGGACGCATGGATAAAAATTGACTGTAATTCATCTTATTGCTATTTTGGTTTTTGACTTTCCGGCAGTTGCCTCTTCAATGCTTCAATTAATTTTCGGCTTTCTTCTAGTGCTTTTTCTTTTTCTTCAAGCGCTTTTTCCTTGTCTTCGATTATCTTTTTGCTTTCTTCAAGTGCTTTACCTCTGTCTTCGATTACTTTTTTGCTTTCTTTAATCGTTTTGTCTCTGTCTTCGATTACCTTTCGGCTTTCTTCAAGCGCTTTGTCCTGCTCGGCGATCAAGCGTTCCCGATCCTGTATTTCCTTCAGGAAATCGTCTTCCATTTCCATTTCCACCTGAATATCCTCGCTTTCGTACGCCATTCGCAGACGGCGAATCACAGGACGGTAGATTTCCGGAAACTCTTCTTCATTCACATTCAGGATATGATGGTTTTGGGTACGGTTCTCCTGATCGAAGATACTCAGCAGTTTTTCTACATCACTGCGGCGTCGCTTTTTGAGCTGGTCGATCTGGATAATCCATGACCGGTGATGCAGGCTCCGGATAAACTCGTTTTCCACCTCCAGCGCCTCTCCCGTCGTGCCATCCCTGCCATTGTAATCCACCCGTATGACCGGATATTCGGGAATGCAGATGTCGTAACCCAGCAGAAAAATGCAGTAGATTTGACGCGCTTTTCCGTTGCCGTATGTATTGTTCGGATTTTGGTAATGCAGCCCAAGGTATCGTCGGAAACGCATAATGTCCGACGCCAGTTTCGCCTTTTGCAGTTCGATCAGCACCGTTTTGTACCCGCCGCCGGGAACCGATATTTTGGCGGAGAAGTCGAACCGGCATACCGTTAGAA
>JAITAY010000194.1 GCA_031283915.1 Tannerella sp. | reverse complement strand
GCGCGAGACGTAGAAATCCGCGTCGAAGAAGATGCGATTCGCGAGCCATGCCGATTCGAAACCGGCGTTCCACGACGAGGTCGATTCCCATCCCAGCGAGGCGTTGCCCAGCGCGCCGGCCGTGATGCCGTATCGGATATTGCTGTCGCCGAACTCGTAGCGGGTACCGCCCGTCGAACCGTTGTTGATGGTCGAAAGCGTACCGTATGGATCCAGTCCCTGATTGCCGTTTCTGCCGTAAGAGACTTTCAATTTCAGACTGTTCAGGATTTCTACCGGTTTCATGAACGATTCTTCGGTCAATTTCCATGCCAGGCCTGCCGCTGCAAAATCGCCCCACTTGTTGTTCGTTCCGAAGACCGAAGCGCCGTCGCGACGGTACGAACCGGTGATGTAGTACCTGTCGGCAAATCCGTAGTTCAGGCGTGCCAGATAACCGATGTTCGTCCTCACATTGGCCGACAAATCCACTTTCTGGACTTTGGCCTTGTGCAGACCGTTTATGCCCAGCGTCGTATTTCCGTTTTCAGAAAAATCTCTCCCGGAACTGTTTACGCTGCTGTACTTCCGATAATCACGGGTAGCCACCAGCGTGGCTTCGACGCTGTGTTTCCCGAAAATGTTTTTATACGTCAGGATATTATCTATCAACCAGCTTTCCGTCGAATTGTTGTTGATATTTCCGTTGGCGCTGTTCAGCAGGCTCTGGTATGTGGCCGGCGAATAGCGCGTCGGGTCGTCGTATGCCCCTTCCGCTACATAATGTGTTTCGTAGTAGAAGTCACCCGACTGGTTTTTGCTGAGGTTGCCCGCATAGTTGAAGCGGTAACTCAACCCTTTTATCCAGGGAACTTTGACGACGGCAAAGGCATTGAGGCGGAAATTGTTTCGGACATCCACATTGTCGTGTGAACCGTTCGTGACGCCCCACAGGGGGTGCTGCAACGACTGTGTCATCGGACACCTCTCAATCAACTTGTTTTCTTCGTCGCGATAAAATACTCCGTAAGGAGGCATTTCGATTGCCATATTAACACTGGCGCCCGCGCCCGAATAGTCCGAACGGGTATAGGCGCCGTCCAGGCCGATTTGCAGCCAGTCGGTGATGTCGGTATTGATTTTGGCCAAAACAGAGACGCGGTCGTAGTCGTCACCAATCACAATGCCCTGATTTTCCGCGTAGGATGTGGATAAATAATAATTCATCCGTTCGCCTGCACCCGAAACGGCTACCTGATAGTCCTGAATGTAACCTGTACGGCTCACCATGTCAAGCCAGTCGGTTTCCTTTCCGGCATTCATCTGTTCCTTTACCTGCGGTAGCATCCAGCTAAGGTCGGAACTGTTGCTGCGCGCCAGAACAGACTGTAGCCACTGTTCGCCTTTCATCAGTTCCGGACGGTTTTGCCATGTCTCCATGCTGCCCGAAGCGTTGAAGGAGACCATCGGCTTACCCGTATGCCCCTTCTTCGTGGTGATGATAATGACGCCGTTGGCCGACCGCGAACCGTAGGCGGCTGCGGAGGTGGCATCCTTGAGGATATCGTAGGAGGCGATGTCGTTCGGATTGATGTCGTTCAGGCTTCCCATGTAGATGACGCCGTCGACGACAATCAGCGGGTCGTTGGAGCCGGAGATGGATTTCTGTCCGCGCAACTGCATGGACGGCTGTCCGCCGGCAGAGTTCGTCGCGCCGATGTCCAGTCCGGCCACGTTGCCTTTAAGCGCTTCGAGTGCATTCAGGTTCGGCGCCAGCGCGATGGGCGAATTTTCGAGCCGGACGGAAGCTACCGACCCGGTGAAGTCCTGCCTTTTGGCCGTACCGTAACCGATGACGATGATTTCATCCAGCGCCTGGGTATCTTCCAAAAGTGTAATCAGCAGGGATTTACCCCCCCCCCACCACGGATAACATGCTTATTTCCTGGGGGATATAACCAACAAAAGATACCTGCAAAACGGCGTTGCCATCCGCCACTGTCAGCGAGAAATTCCCGTCCGGATCCGTCACCACGCCGTTCGTCGTGCCTTTTTCGATGACGTTCGCGCCGATGACCGGTTCGCCGGCGGCATCCGTCACCGTGCCGGTGATACGCCTGCCGGTCTGCTGCTGCGCGGCAGCCGTTTCAGGCGGGACATGTTTCTTCGTGATGATGATGTTGACACCTTCCACTACGTAAGCAAGATCCGTATTTTCAAAAAGCCGGTCGAGCACTTCGCGTACGGGCTTGTTCTTTACCCGTACGGAAACTCTGCGTTCCAGACTGATTTCCGTATTCGAAATGAAAAGGTAGTCCGTCTGCCGTTCAATCTCTTCCAGCACCTCCCTGAGTAACGCCTGCTGTCTGTTCAGGCTTACCCTTGCCTTTTGCGTATTGGCGTTTCCGGCAAAAACGAAACCGGAAAACAATAGCCAAAGACAAACTGTTAATTTCATAATTCTGTCAAAATGGAGACTCCTGCCGGCGGTTAGCCTTCCAGTCTCCGGTAAAAAAATTTTTTTCATATCCTTGTAACTGTTTTTTTTTTAATAAATAAGTATGTTTATCGCGTAAAATGTCTGTTTTAAACCGGCGATCATTTACCCGCGCTGCCGGTTCTTTTTTCTTCAACTGGAGTCTATTCCTCTGTTCATGGCCAAACAATTTTGAATTAATAAATATGGATGATATTTGAATCTTCGTCACGCTTGTAGGTGAAACGAAAATCCTTTTGCAGTACCCGGAGGGCATGGTCGACACCGTCGGCTATGCGGAGCTTGCCGCGGTAGCTCTGTGTTTTCACCCTGCCGTTCCCGATGATGATTTGCTGATCGAAATATTTTTCAAACATGCGCATGATTTCTTCAAACGTACGGTCTTCGATCACAATCAGCCCTTCACGCCAGCGGGAAGGATTGGTCTTGATGGGCGATACGTGCAGCGAATCACCGTCCAGCACGGCTGCTTCGCCGGCGTCGAGACAGCATGGTGCGTCTTCGTCTGTTGCCCTATAGAGCCTTACTTTTCCGGTAAACAGGGCGGTGGAGAAGTCCGGTTTACCGGCGTATGCGTCAACGTTGAAGGAGGTTCCCAGCACTTCGACGAGATACTTTCCGGTTTTCACGACAAAAGGCTGTCCATTGCGTTTCACCACGTCAAAATAGGCCTCACCGTCCAGCTCCACTGTCCGTATCCCGCCGTCGAATGCAACTGGATAGCGAAGGGTCGAATTGGAGTTCAGCCATACGCCGCTGCTGTCCGGCAGGGTGAGGAAAGCTCTGTTTCCCGGCGGAACATAGAAACTTTGCACAACCGTATCCGCCAGGCGGGGACGGTGCAGATAGTTGTTGAAAAGGTAGCTGCTGCCGATCAGCAACAAAATGGCGGCGGCTACTTTCAGCAGGGTTAAAGCGACGTTTTGCGCACGGGCAGGCTGCTGCAGCGGAAGGCCGGCTTCACTCATCACCACGGAGGCGTCGAAGCGGATCCGCTCGCGGACGAACGTCTGCCGGTTCACGCCGTCGCTTTCCAGCCACCCGCGAACAGCCTCTTTCTCCGCTTCGGAACAGTGTCCCAGGAAATAACGGATAAGTATATCACGATTTATTTTCATGCACTTCGTTTTTAACTCTGACTATAGAGCAACTCAGAGGCAGAAAATCCCAACTTTCAACTGAAAAAAAGTTGGAAAAAAATGGCAAGCAGCGGTGAATAGTCTTTCAACTCATTGTATAAGTACTGGTTGGCCTTGTTGATATGGTAGTCGATTTTTTGTAGCGAGACGCCCAGTTCGGCGGCGATATCCTTCCGGGGTCTGGACCTGAAGCGGTGCTGTTCGAAAATGTATCGTGTCTGTTCGGGGAGTTTGGCCAGCGCCTGCCTGACAATCCGTTTGATTTCGCCTGCAAATATATCGGCATAGTGATCGTCTTCGAGCGTCATGATACGCGCCTTGACTTCCCATTCGTGCAGTTCGGCATACTGTTTGCCGTATTCGGATTCGACCTGCAAATGTTTCAGGTGATTCAGACATTTGTTTTTTACCGTTAAGAGGATATACCCCAGTACGTCCGTTTCGGGGGAAAGGTTGCTTCTGTTCTCCCAACAATACAAAATCGCGTCGTGCGTAATATCCTCTGCCGCCTGCATGTGATTCACATAATAACAGGCATACCGGATAAAACGCTTGTAATACGCAGTATAAAACGCACCAAAGTCCGATTCCGAAAACACTTCACCGAGCGTCACTATGTTTGCTATCTTTTTCAACGGTATGTATCGAATAAATTCAGAGGACAAAGATAGAGAACTTTTGGATTCAAAAATTTAAAAAATCAAAGATTTAAGGGACGGGAAATAAATTTTGTACAAGGCTTCAACTTTTAAAGTGTAACACCACTAACCACTTTAACGTCCTGTTTCTGCGTAAAATCTTCCCGCGCAGGATAAAAGAGAGGCTCTTCCGACAGATCACCGTGGTGTCTTCTGTTAAGTGAACCTTACGGCTACATGTAGAAAATCCCCTTTATTTCCGTCTGGAACAGAGCGAAGTTGTGTGGGTGGTGTCATAGATTATCAGAATAAAGAATTACTTTTGTGGTCAAAAACAGTAAAAAATGGTACGTACGACAACAGTTAAGTGCCCCCACTGTGGGAGCCAAAACCTGGTCAGGCAGGGCAAAACAGGCAACGGTACACAAAAATGGCAATGCAACAGTTGCAAAAAACATTTTCGCATGGAGT
>JAITAY010000193.1 GCA_031283915.1 Tannerella sp. | reverse complement strand
ATGCCGACATTTTACTGAGTTTGGCGGAAGTAATTAACGAGCAGTCAGGCCCTACGCCCGAAGCGGTCGGCTATGTAGAACAAATCCGGGCAAGGGCTTCCCTGCCCAATTCCATACCGGCGTCGGCCACAGCCGGTAAAGAAGCGTTCAGGGATTTTATCCTGGATGAAAGAGGGAGGGAACTGTTTTGCGAAGGACATCGCCGGCGCGACCTGATCCGGCACGGGAAATTTATTTCTACGGCACACGAAGACGGTTATATCACGGCGCAGCCTCACATGGTTCTGTTCCCCCTGCCGCAGAATATTATTGACGAATCCAAGGGAAAAATACAGCAAAACCCCGGATATTAAATCCACTTGTGAAAGCACCCGGAGTTTCTGAATGGAAACTCCGGGTACTTTACAAAATGAAAAATGATCATGAATATCGGATACCGTACCCATCTTGGCGCTATAAACAGAGAAAAGAAGCCTGACTTTTGCGGAAAAGGCGAAAAAAACATGCATGTGACAAAAAAATCTTCACGAGTAGATGAATCCATTTCATGTGTAAAAGAAACATCCACACGTGTAAAAGAAATTATTTACGCCTTTGGAAAAATATCCTCACATGTGGAAGAAATATCCTCATGCGAGGAAAAAAAAATCTGCGCCTTTGAAAAAACATCCACATGTGTAATACAAACATCCACACGTGTGGATGAAAAATCCACATGTGTAGAAAAAAACATCACATGCGTGGATTTTGGCGTCCGGTACCGGCCTTTTTTGTATTCGGGAAAGCGATACCACTCTATGAGAAGCGATTACGCTCAAGCAGGTACTGTATCCGATATGCATAAAAATTAAAATGAAGGCTATCAGGTTTTACACGGGAAGCAACCGCTGCCGTCAGTTTTAACCGACGGGCAACGGATACCGGGCAGACCGAAATACATACCATTCATATTAAACCATTAACAAGTAAAGACATGGATTATTTTTTGATTGACAATTATTTGACCTCTGATCCCAACGATCAGACGGCGATTCCGACGAACATCCGTTCGTACAGTGATGAACAGATTATCGACCGCATCATGCAGCGGGGTACCACCCTGACCCGTCCCGACTTGCTGGCCGCCATCCGCGCCTATCAGGAAGAGTACGGTTTGATCGTGGAGGAAGGCAACGGTTTCAACACCGGCCTGATTACCGCCGGCCCCAGTATTGTCGGGAAATTCAACGGCGTGACCGACGGTTTCGACCATTCGCGCCATAAAATGCACTACAGCGTGAACTTCAGCCGGACGATACAGGGAAAGGCCACCGTGGTGAAAATGAACAAAGTGCAGGCGCCGAACACCGGCCCGGTTGTGGTGGCCGTCAGGGACGGCATGAGCGGGCTGACCGACGGTACGCTGAGCGCGGGCGGTGCGCTCGACATTACCGGCAGTCGCCTAAAAGTATATCCCGAACTGGTGGACGATGGCGTGTACTTCGTTGCCCACGACGGCACGGAGTACAAGAGCGCCGCACTGGTGGAGAACAAGCCTTCGCGCCTGATCGTCATGCTACCCGCCCTGCCCTCCGGCAGCTATACGCTGGAAGTACGCACCCATTTCACCGGCGCCGCCGCGCCCGGAAAGCAGCTCCGCAAAGCACAGTTTGCGAGATCCTTAACCATTTGATGCGGCAATGGTATATCAAAGGCGTTTTCGATACACCGTCGAAGGAGGCTTCAATACATCATCGAAGGAAGCTTCGACACATCATCGAAGGAGGTTTCGGCACACTGTCGAAGGAGGCTTCGGCACACTGTCGAAAATAGTCTGTACTTGTGTAATAACGATTTGTTGCGCTTTTTTAGTACCTTTACGCGCTTTGTGTCTTTGTGGCAAATATTTTTTAACCACCAAGACACAAAGGACACACTATTTTTCACGAAACAATTTAAACAGATAACAAATATGAGATTAACAAATATAAAATTCAAACACATGAAGAGACGTCTTGTTTTCTTTTCGCTTATTGTATTCGCTGCGGTATCTTGCGACTCAAAGTCCTACCGGTACAAATCTGCCGACAACATGTACCTGTCTGTTCCCACGCTTGATGAACTGGGAGCTGACTGGATGGACGTGTCCACTTTGCGTAATTTTCCGGCCGTAATGAATTTTGTCGGCGGATTGCAGTCCACACGGAATATAACGGCTTTCCAGTATCTGACATTACCTCCTTTTGCTCAAAAAGACGGGAAGTTTATCACATGGGACGAAAGCCTGATCTCAAACCGGTTATTGAATGATTCCATGAAAAACTGGTCTTGTGAAATATGGATGAACGGGAAACCTGCTCTCTCGACCGAATCCAAATGGCTTCCCTACGAAGTACAGCGAAAGGCAGCCATTGAAAATGTCGAAATGCACTCGTTCATGCGGATGCCCTTTGAACAAAAGGGCGTATTCCTGCAACTTGTTTTGCGTAACACTACCTCCCAAAGCAAAGCTTTTGAGCTTTCCATGAAGACATACGGGCATGTGCGTTCCTATCCGGCAGAGAAGTGGCGGAGATGGGATACCCCAAGACCCGATGACGATAATTTCACCGCAACGGTAACGGATGATAAAAAAGCGGTTGTCATTTCCGACCGGTCATCTCCGACGGCGGTATCCTATTATTTTGTCAACGAGCCGGATGATATACAGGCTTCCGGCGATACGGGAAATGTCGGATGGAAGATTGTTTTGGCTCCGGGCGAAGAAAAAACGATGAAATTTGTTTACGCCGTGGGAGCTGACAAAGAGGCCGTCCTGACGGAAGCGAATCGGTGGGTTATAAACTTTGACCGTCAGTTCGATCTTGCAAAATCAAAATGGGAAGAACGCTGGCAGGCGGCCTTTACGCCTGGAAATGCGCATTTCTCGGGTCACTTCCCTATATTGGCGACTGATGATCCCAAGATTCGCAGGGTGTACTATCACGGCGCCATTGTCCCGTTACTTTTGTGCCGTACCGGTTTCCCTTTAAGCGAACGCTGTTATGTCACGGCAGGCCCCCGCTGGGCAAACAGTCTTACCTATTTTTGGGATGCCGAAGTGTGGGCGAATACACTTGCCATGCTGGATCCTGCCGCGGCGAAAGACCAGATTATGGAATGGTTTTCGCTGGATTTTCATGCGTGCTATGCCATCGAGTGTTATACCGGCAAAGGCGCAGGGCCGTGGTATGCCGCCAACGACTGGTCTATTTTCCGTACGGTAGAGGCTTATCTGGAAATAACCGGCGACAGGGATTTTTTGAATCGGGTCATTTATGGAAAAACCCTCCTGCAACACTTGGATGCTATTGCCGTCTTTCACGAAAGCCGCCCCCTGACGGAAAGAAGCTTGCTGGCTGACTACGGCACGAGCGTCAACCTGCTGGAATGTTCGCCCAGCTACATTCATGGCGTTCCGGCTTTAAATGCCGCCAATGTGTACATGCTTCGTAAAGCGGCCGGCTATCACCGGGCGGCAGGAAACGGCAAACGTGCAGATGAACTGGAGGCAAAAGCGGAAAAGTTGCTTCCGGCAGTCCTGTCGCTGTACGAACCGGGCGAAGGTGTGTGGAGCGCGATGGATAACAAAGGGAATAAAGTGCCGATCCGTCATTGCTTTGATTATATCGTAACCGGACAGGCTCTTGAGAATGATCTGTCTCCACAGATAAAGAAAGAAATGAATCATTTTGTCGAAACGGAACTTCGCACAAAAACATGGATGCGCGCCATGTCGTTAAAAGACCCGGCTGCGGCTGATTCTGACCGTCCGGATCACGGCCCGTTGGGTTCTTATTCTGCATGGCCTGCGCTGACAATGGACGTGATGTGTCGATTCGGAGATTTTGATAAGGCGGCCGACTTTCTTCGTGCCGTGGAAGAGCTGACTCGTCAGGGTCCCTGGTCGCAGGCACATGAATTTACCGGGCCAAATAGCCGGGCTTATGACCCTGTTGTCCGGTCGGCCAGCCGTGGAGGTCAGGACGCCAATGAAAGTTGCGGGACAGCGTTTATGGAAACGGTTATCTGCGCATTTTTCGGCTTACGCCCGGAACTGTCTGTGGACAAACCCGTGCTCCTGTCGCCGGATTCTCCGCGCGGATTTAACGGAGAGTTAAGACATGTTCCCTGTAAAGGCAAACTGTACACCATCATCAGTGATGAAAAAGGAGTACGCGCTAAAAAAGAATAGTTTCGGAACTTCCATTTCCTGCTTATTCGCAAAATTATGAAGCACGCAGTATAACAAAGGATAGAAGCAACAATAAAAAATCACAAAGTAATGCATTACTATTATGAAATATATTTATCTTTTTTTCCTTTTGTTCGCAGGAACTGCTTCGGCAGTATTTTCCCGGAACAAAATCCTGTTTGAGACGGGAAAGTACGATGGCTCGGCATCCGAATTTGCACTGTCTCCCGACCGTTACGACGCTTTTCTGGCAACGTTTGGCGGAGAAAAGTCTTATTATGTTGGCTACTCGTCTCCCGACAAACACTGGCCGTATGCTTTGCCCGGACCGCTCGACCGTTGGGGAGGAGGCGGTTACTGGGCAGGCTATCATCCGCGACATTTTCCTTCGGTGTGGTTTCGGGTCGAAAAGACCGTGAAACAGGGAGACTGTGTTCTGTCCCTGTTTTTTGCCGGCGTCAACGACGCCCATCCCGTCAGGATTCGCATCGAAGTGAACGGGCATCGCTTTGAAGAGGAAATAAAGGGCGAAGACAAACCGGCCTTGTTAACAGGCAAACAGGCGACAGGCGTACCTCAAACGGTAACCGTTCGTTTTCCGGTATCGTGGATAAGAGAAGGTATCAACCGGATACAGTTGGGAAGTGTTGCCGGGTCGTGGGCGCTGTTCGACTGCATCCGATTGGAGACGCCGGAAAAAGTGTTGCTGGGAAAAGCCTCGTCTTCGCTTGTGCGTTCGGCTGTCGCCGCGCCGTTCGAATATGCGCGTGAAGACGGCTCGCAAGTACAGCCCGTGCTGGTGGACATGATGCAATTCGACGCCTCGCGTGAACTGACTTTTCAGGTATCCGGTTTTCCCGCCGTTACCCGCATGGTGGAAGCGGGCGAAAGTATTCAGGAAATTTACATGCCGGCGCTGCCTGCCGGAAAAGGACCTCAAAAAACCGGTTTCACGATACGGAGCGGAAATGAAATGATATACCGGTGCGATATTGTCCGTTCGCCCTCGCCGCTACACGAATATGCCGATGATGTGGATTTGCTGATGGGTACGGGCAATTCGCGCTGGATGTTCAAACCGTCGCCCTGCCTGCCGTTCAGCATGGTGCAGATTGCGCCCGACAATCAGGACGAAATCTGGAAAGCCGGATATGAATATACTGTCGAAAATATCATGGGATTCAGTCATTTTTGCGATTACTCCATGGCGGGATTGCTGATGCAGCCCACTTGCGGCGCCTTGCAGGTAAACCCCGGGCGCGAACAGTATCCCGATGAAGGTTATCGCTCGCGTATCGACAAATTGACGGAACAGGCGAACACAGGACATTATTCGGTATATATGACGGATACGAAAATCAAAGCCGAACTGACGGCAACCCGACATGCCGCCTTGCAGCGTTATACATTTCCAAAACGCAACGATGCACGCATACTGATAGACCTGTTTTTCCCGGCAGAAATCATCTACAACCTGACAGATGCGAGGATAACCAAAGTCAGCAACAGCGAAATCGAAGGTTATGCTTCCTGTTACAGCGCATTTAGCGGTTATACCATGGAACAGAACTATACGTTGTATTTTGTACTTCAATTCAGCAAACCTTTCCGTTCTATGGGCGGATGGGTGAACGAAGGCGTGGAACCGCTACCAAAGTATATCTCGACGTGGAACCGGAATCATGAATTTACGACGCCTTATGATATCCGCCACGACATCACCGAAATCAACGGAAAGGGAGATGTGGGTGTTTTTGTAGAATATCATACCGGCGAGAGAGAGGAAATTTTGGTGCGTTCCGGCGTATCGCTGGTGGACATGGAGGGCGCGCGAAACAATTTGGCAAAGGAACTGTCCGAACCTTTCGGCTGGGATTTTGAGAAAATTGTACAAAATGCCCGTAACATCTGGAACGAATATCTGGGACGTATCCATATAGAAACGGACGATTATCTGCAAAAGAAAAAGTTCTACACTAACCTTTACCGTGCAATCGCCGCCAAAGCCGTATGGAGCGATGCGGACGGGCGTTACCGTGACGAAGACGAGACAGTCCGGCAATTGCCAAAACCTTCGGATGCTATCGTTTCCGGCGAATACTGGAACACGTTCTGGAATATTCAGCCGCTGTTTAACCTGATAGCGCCGGAGATGTCGTCTGTCTGGGCGCGGTCGGCAATCGAACTTTACAGGAATACGGGATGGTTCAACACCGATCCTTGTGGTATCGAGCATACGGGAGTGATGGTTGCCATGCACGTCATATCGCAGATTCAGAGCGCATGGCAAAGCGGAATACGTGATTTCGACCTTCCGTTTGCCTACGAAGGACTGAAAAAAATGCTGACCGTTCCACCTCAAAAATACTCCGGCGGCGGAACGGCAGGAGTAGAACATCTTCCGCCGTATCAGAAGCATGGATATGTACCTGCGGGAAAAGGCTATGTTTCCAATACGCTGGAATACGCTTACGACGACTGGACGCTGGCACAAATGGCGCTGACGCTGGGAAAGAACGAAGACGCCGATTCTTTCATGCTACGTTCCGAAAACTGGCGGAACATCTTCGATACCGTATCGGGCTTCATGCGTCCGAAAGATGAAACCAGCGTATGGGTCAAGCCGTTCGATCCTTATCATACGCCCGGTTTTGTGGAAGGAAACGCTTTTAACTATACATGGTTTGTCCCGCAGAATCCGCGGGGTTTGATCGAGGCGATGGGAAAGGAACGGTTTGTTGCACGGCTGGACGAGGCGATGGAAAAATCTTCCCGTGCCAACTTTAATGCCGCCGGCGACGATTTTGCCAATTATCCCATCAATCACGGAAACGAAACGTCAATGGAAGTAGCGGCTCTGTTTAACTGGGCAGACGCTCCCCGGCTTACTCAAAAGTGGGTACGCGCCATTCAGGAACAGTATTACGGCGTGACGCCCTACGACGCTTATCCGGGCGATGAAGATCTTGGACAGATGAGCGGCTGGTTTGTGATGAGCGCTCTGGGACTGTTTCAATTGGACGGCGGCTGTTCGCAGGAACCGGCATACGAACTGACTTCGCCCCGTTACCCGAAAGCGGTTATCCGTCTCGACGGCAAATACGGACGCGGACAAACTTTTGTCATCGAAGCGAAAAATGCTTCCAAAGAAAACAAATATATCCAAAAAGTAGAACTGAATGGACAACTCGTCGACGGTTTCTGGATTCCGCAAAGCGAGGTGTTGAAAGGCGGACACTTGATGATCGAAATGGGTTCAAGTTTTAGGATAGAGAATGAAAAATGAAGATGCAATCATGTTTTACGAAAGAATCGACAGGATGAAAAACAGACTGCACGCTTTCGATGGAAAAAACCTTACCCCCCAACCTGGCAAGCGTGTTCGCCTAATTTCGTCTGCCTTCTCCCTCTTCCGGCAACATGCTCGAAAGCCTTCTGTTTTGGAACATGCAGGACGTCCGGAAATTCAGAGAAAGAGATTTTCAAGTGGGGATGTGTGTGATGCAAGTACATCTAATGTATCTCTTGAGCAGGGAATAAGGGTTGCCCTTTACGGGCTGAATGAATGCCGGACACGTAATCACACAACGGTGGTGTCATAGATTATCAGAATAAAGAATTACTTTTGTGGTCAAAAACAGTAAAAAATGGTACATACGACAACAGTTAAGTGCCCCCACTGTGGGAGCCAAAACCTGGTCAGGCAGGGCAAAACAGGCAACGGTACACAAAAATGGCAATGCAACAGTTGCAAAAAACATTTTCGCATGGAGT
>JAITAY010000171.1 GCA_031283915.1 Tannerella sp. | reverse complement strand
GCGTCAAGTACCCGCCCGGGTACGCGTCAAGTACCCGCCCGGGTACGCGTCAAGTACCCGCCCGGGTACGCGTCAAGTACCCGCCCGGGTACGCGTCAAGTACCCGCCCGGATATACGTCGAGTATCCGTCCGGGTACACGACGTATACCCGTTTTCCCGTGAGATACATTTTGCAGTCCCGGAACAGAGCATGCTTTCCGTGTTTTTCGCAGCATTAGGCCGTGTGCAGTTTAATTTTGGTGCGGTTGCCCTGAAAATAAGATCTTTCATGTTGCTTCTTTGGAGGAAATTTCGTTTCTTTGCAACAAGTAAAACAAAATAAAGAACATAACCTATGATAAGGAAGAGAAGATTGACAAGTATGACAGTCTGCCTGCTGGTGGGAGTGGAAGCGTTTGCCTGCACGAATTTTCTGGTTGGCAGGCATGCATCGACGGACGGCTCGGTGATGATCAGTTACGCGGCCGATTCGCATAATTTGTACGGAGAACTGTATCACTGGCCGGCAGCCGTGTGGCCGAAGGGCGCCATGCTGGACATCAGGGAATGGGATTCGGGAAAGTTTCTCGGACAGATTGCGCAGGTGGAACAGACGTATTCGGTGGTTGGAAACATGAACGAGTATCAGGTGGCGATTACCGAAACCACCTTCGGCGGACGTCCGGAACTGGTGGACACCAGCGGTATCATGGACTACGGCAGCCTGATTTATGTCGCCCTGCAACGCTCCCGGTCGGCACGCGAAGCCATCCGGGTGATGACGGATCTGGTAGCGACGTATGGTTATTACAGCGGAGGCGAGTCGTTTTCGATTGCCGACAAGCAGGAAGCATGGATCATGGAAATGGTCGGCAAGGGCGCCGGCAACAGGGGCGCCGTATGGGTAGCCATCCGCATTCCCGACGACTGCATTGCGGCACATGCCAATCAGGCGCGTATCCGTCAAATCCCGTTTGATGACAAAGAAAATTGCCTCTATGCGCCGGATGTAGTGTCTTTCGCCCGTGAAAAGGGATATTTCTCCGGAAAAGACCGGGACTTTAGCTTTGCGGAGGCTTTCTGCCCGTACAGCTTTAGCGGACTGCGAGCGTGCGAGGCGCGTGTGTGGGCATTTTTCCGCAAGTATGACAAGTCTATGGACAGGTATACCGATTTCATCAAGGGCGATGTGAGCAGGGAACCCATGCCGCTGTACCTCAAACCGGATCGCAAACTGTCCGTACGTGACGTACAGAACGGTATGCGCGACCACTTTGAGGGAACAGACCTGGACATGACGCAGGATGCCGGTGCGGGGTCTTACAGGGTGCCCTACCGCTGGCGGCCGATGCACTTCTCGGTCGACGGGCAGGAATACCTGAACGAACGTGCCATTGCCACCCAGCAGACAGGCTTCGTGATTGTCCCTCAGATGCGGAGCTGGCTGCCGGACGCGCTGGGAGGCATTCTGTGGTTTGGCGTGGACGATGCCGGCATGGCGGTCTTCAATCCGGTATACGCATCGTCGCTGGATGTACCGGACTGTTATCGCGTCGGGAACGGCGATTTGCTGACGTTCTCGTGGACCTCTGCCTTCTGGATCCACAACTGGGTGGCAAACATGGCCTACCACAAATACAGTTTTATGATTCAGGACATCCGCAAGCTGCAGGAGGAAATCGAAGGCGGGTACGGGACGCTCCTGCCGGCCATCGAAAAGGCGGCGCTGGAGATGTATCAGCGCAATCCGGAAGAAGCCCGGCTTTTCCTGACATGGTTCAGCCGGACGAATGCCGGACAGGTCACCGAGCGCTGGAAAAAACTGGGCGAGTATCTGCTCGTCAAGTATATGGATGGAAACGTAAAGAAGGAGGAAAATGGTGCGTTCAAGCGCAATCCGTACGGAAACCCCGCTTCGCCCAATTTCCCCGGATATGATGAGGCTTATTACCGGTGCATCGTGGAGAGCGCCGGCGAACGGCTGAAAGTAAAATGACAAGTGAGATAATATGATTTTATGAAAAACTGAAAACTGAACAAACAATGAAAAAGCTGTTATTAACAAGTATAGTGATGCTGTGTGTAGCCAGCGGTTATGCACAGCGCGGACACATGTCGGTCGGCACGAAGCTGGGATATGCTGCCGAGTGGGAGACGGTCACCCTGGGAGTGGACTACCGTTACAACTTCCTTCCGGACTTCCGGCTGGCTCCCTCGCTGACTTACATGCTGCGAAACAGGGGTATGAGCGCGTGGTACATGGATATGGACTGTCATTACATCGTGGTGGTATCGGATCTGTTTTCCTTTTATCCGATTGGCGGTCTGGGAGTGTCGGTCTGGAGGCCGCACCTGTTCGGAACGGATGGCGTCGCGCGAGTGGGCTTGAACGTCGGTCTGGGCGCCGAATTATGGCTGTCACCCGAAATCTCGATAGGCATGGAGATGAAGTACAATATCATAAGTACATACGATCAGGCGCTGGCGGCCGTCAGGGTGGCGTACCATTTCTGACGGAACGGGGAGGCTTGGAGCAGGGGAAATCAGGGCGCCCGCATCCTGATTTTCCCTTGAAATACTCCTTTTGAGGATAAAAACAGGAAACCTGTCCTCCGGCTACCGGAGGACAGGTTTTTTTGCACGAAGGCCGGCAAACGCTCCGGCATCGAATATTTATGGCCGGGGTGGGAATGCGCCCTTTCCGCAAGCGGAAAAAAGGATGCGCGATGAAGTCGGCAGTCGTTGCCGCCAATTTCCCCTTGCATCCTCTACCCGGCATCCAGACCCTTACTCGTCTTCGTCGTGATCGTGATCTTCGCCTTCTTCGTGACTTAGTTCCACGTTGATGGCCACATACGATTCATTTCCGGCTGCATCCGTGCAGTAGACCATCAGGTGATACGCTCCCGGAGTTGCCTCTTCCGGAATCATGATCTCATGATGATGGATGGCTGCATTCTTCCCGGAGAGACTCCAGGACTTGTCAAACTCAAAGTCGACCGTTTCGGAAGTTGCCCTGGTATGACTGTGACCGTCAAAATTGGGATGAATATCGACCTTGTAGGAGGCCAGCATTTCATTGTCCGAAAATTCCACCTCAAAGTGCATGCCGTGTTCGTCGCCGATATGCAGGAGGTCGCCCTCGGCAGGTTCCACCAGGAGGATCTCGGGTTTGGTCGTGTCGCTGTCTTCTTTGCAGGCGTTACACACGATGAAAAGGAGGGCCGTCAGGCCCATGATGAAAAATATAGTTCTTGCTTTCATTATAATTTACTTTTAAACGGTATTTTAATTAATAACTGGAAGTTTCGTCCCGGTTCGGGGATTTCCACTTTCCGATAAAAACTCAGATGATTGTAATAAGATGTATTAAACAGATTGCGAAGCGAAAACAGGACTTCCAGATTCGTCCCTTTCATCGGGATGGCGGCCACGGCGCCCAAATGCAGGAGACTGGCTCCGGGCGTAACGTCTTCGTTTCGGGCAACACGGCGCTGCGTCGCAATGCTGTGCAGTTCCATGTGAAACTGTAATGCTTTCACTCGCCACTCCAGGCGGTTGCGCATGGATGCCGGCGGCGAAAAACTCAAGGGAGTATGCTCGTTCAAATTATGGGTATACACGTATTCTCCCGCGAACCGGTAAGTCAGGTTGCGCAGCACATCAACGCTGAACTCGACTTCCGTACCGGCAAACAGGGCTTGCGCACCGGTGTAGCGGTAGATTTGCCCGGCATGGGGCAACACCGACCATTCACCCGTCGGTTTCAGATAGATGTAATGATCAAACCAGCTGACAAACGGGCTTGCGGACAGCAAAACATGTTCCCGTTCCCGGGTATAGGACACGTCCAGTTGCCAGCCCCGTTCGGAAGCAAGCGACGCATCCCCCCGTTCATGACGGAAAGCGCCGTGATGCACGCCGTTGGACGCCAGTTCATGAGCGCCCGGCAAACGGAAACTCCGCCCCAGGTGGGCTTTTAGCAAATGCCCGTCGCCGGGTTCCCAGCCAATGCCCAGCGAACCGGATACATCGCCGAAATGCCGGTTGACCGGGGCGCTCCGCCACTGGTATGCCTCAATCATCTCTTCGGCATACGCCCGTTCCCGAAGGTACGCTTCCAGATAGACATCCCGAAAGGACCGGATGTCCATTTTCCCGTAGTCGTAACGGATACCTCCGCTGAGGGAAAGCCGGTCGTTCGGACGAAAGGCGCTCAGCCACAGCACGCCGGTGGTGAAACGATCATAAGCGGGCAGCAGGAAGGAATAGCCGGCGATACGGTTACGCTGGTACTGCACTTCCCAGCCTGCCGTATGTTTCCAGCGTGCCGGCGTGAACAGGTCAACCTTCAGGAGCGACTGCACCGTGGCAAGCGAAAAGGCGAGTTCCCTGTCCGGGTCTTGCAGCGGGACAGGCTGGTTGCCGTAATGCGTGTGGAACAGGCTCCATTCTTCCCTGTGATTGTGCTGAAATCCCGCATCCCAGGAAAGGACTGCCTGTTCGCGGAGATATTGCTGGCGGGAAGTGAACTTCAGGTGATTGACCGTGCTGTAAGGCAAATCCACATGCCGGCTGTCGCCGTCGTCCTCCAACCGGGAAGCGTCTGGGATGCCATGCGCCCCGGGAAAGAATCCGGCCTTCTGATAGACGTCGCTCACCGAGTAAGCGGCATGATATCCCCCCTTCCGGTATTCGGAAAACAGCGCAACATCGCGTTCGATACCTGCCGTATTTTTCAACTTCCGGCCATGAACAGGCAGCCGTTGGGTGAGATACACAATGGTATCGGCAGGTATCCGGTAGTCGCCGAAATGCTGTTCGGAGAACCGTAACCGGGTGTGCCAGGCATTTTTCTTTATGCCCAGCATGGCCGAAGCCCCCAGCGTTCCGTTGACCGATTTGCCAAACAGGATGGCTTCTCCGTACAGTTGGTCAACGGAGGGTGCAGGCTGTCGCGCGAGTTCGATCGCTCCGCCCATCGCATCGCTGCCGTAAAGCAGCGACGACGGACCTTTGCGGACAATCACACGTTCCACATTGAAAATATCCATTTCGAGGGCATGGTCGGCTCCCCACTGCTGGCCTTCCTGTTTGATTCCGTTTTCTATCACGGAAATCCGGTTGAACCCCATGCCCCGGATCATCGGTTTGGAAAAGCTCGCTCCGATGTCCATGGAATGAACGCCCGGCACAGACGCTAATGTTTGCACCAGATTCCCTGCAAAATGTTCGCGCAGGAAACGCTCGTCCAGCGGATGAACCTTCTGTGCGGAAGTGCGTTCGATGCGTTGCCCGCAGGAACTGCTCACCACTACTTCGCTTAAGGTCACTGTCCGAATCGAGTCCGTTTCCTGTGCCCGCAGGGGACATGTACATGCAACCATCAGTATCGCCGGCATAAACCTGATATGATGCATACTGAATCATGCTAAATTGTGAATATAAACATGGCACGGCGTAAATTCGTGCACAAGGAGAAAGGGTAGAAGAACAGACAACCGCCGGCAGGCTGAGCAGGGGACGCGCGGCGGTTTGGCTCTGCGCGTATGAAGCGGTCTGCTGACTGCTGTACTGCGATTCACTGTTCTTCATGCACGGGGAGGCGCACGCAGACAGTAGCTGTATGAGGCGGAGAGGGTTATTTTTTCCTGATAAATGACAGGTTCGGGAGACAGGAGGCGGAGTGTGAAGTCAAATTCGTCGGGCTGTATTTCGGTGAAAGGCGACAGGACAAACTGACAGACCGGACATGTCTCGCTATGGTGATGAACGGGTTTGCCGGCGGTTTCCGCATCATTCCCCCGAATGCGGCAACTCTGAATCAGGTGGATGTTTCGGACGGTAAACGTCCATGCCAGCATGAGCAGCAACAGCCCTCCGATCCATCTTTTATGAAACCGCCGCATTTTCATTTCATGCGTTTAAACAGTTCGGGCAATAGCCGGAAATCAAACAGGAAATATCCAGCATCCTGTATCCCGACGGCAGGGAGGGGAGATTGACGGGTTCGTCCATGCACAAGACCGTTTCGCACCCGACACAGCGGAAATGCAGATGACGGTCGCTGTGATTTCCGGCATCGCAATGATGGCACAGGGCATAATACGTCTTTCCGTTTTCGCCGGAGATTTTGTGTACCTTGCCCTCTTCGCAGAAACCCTGTAAAATACGGTAGATGGTCGCCCGATCTATTTTTTCCGGCAGATTCTTTTCAATATCTTCATGACAAAGCGCGGAAAAAGAATCCGACAGGACGGCCATTACCAGTTGTTTTGTTTTTGTATTCCGTTTTTGCTTATCCATCGTGAAACATTCATTAATGCGACAAAGTTACAATAATAATTTGATAACGCAACCGTATCGCATTATTTTTTCGGACACCATAAAAATCAGCGGTATATTGCACGCGGTATGATTTATTGAATAACCGAATAACTGAGGAAGGAGGAAGTTATACTGTGCGCAGTATAATTTGGGTTGCCCTGAATAAAAGCAGGCAATGATGTTTCTTAATAAAAACACCGTATTCCGTCATTCTCCAGAGAGACGTAAAAAACTTTCCCGTAGAAAGTTTCGAACCACTTCAACCGGTCGCCAAAAGTAAAATGAGTATTGGTGAGAATAGATTAGCGTTGGCCAACGCTGATTAGCGCTGGCGAAAACAGATTAGCGTTGGCTAACGCTGATTAGCGCTGGCAAAAATAGATTAGCGTTGGCCAACGCTGATTAGCGTTGGCGAAAATAGATTAGCGTTGGTCAACGCTGATTAGCGCTGGCGAAAATAGATTAGCGTTGGCCAACGCTGATTAGCGCTGGCAAAAATAGATTGGCGTTGGCCAACGCTAATTAGCGCCAGCCGGATGCGATAATGTTTACGGATTGATTGACAGTTCTTTCCGAAAAACGAAGGTTGTGTAAAGACAAAAGGAGCGGTTTGCAAGACTTCTATGATCTCCGGTTCAGAGGTGTCTTAAAAGCAAACACTGCCGGTTCGGATTTTCCCGAACCGGCAGTGTTTGCTTTTCGTGTCATGCGTGGACAAACCCGGTAAAAATAGCGCCCCCCCAAAAAGATTCAGGCGACTTTTCTCGCACAAATTCAAAGCTTTTCAGATACGTGTTTTTTAGCTCCTAAATGTCGAAAAATAAGGAAGCAGGTGCTTCCTGTTTAAATTGAAAATCGACGAAGTCAAATGCACCTACCTGATGGCATGAAAGATCCGGCTATTCACTTTTATATCTGCAAACTCCCGGTGAGATACGGTCAATACGGCTGCATCAAACGTCCCGGTCGGGATTTCCTTCAGGACGTCCAGCCCATATTCCCGTTTCACGTCGCCGGGATTCGCCCACGGATCGCAAACGGTCACCTGTGCTCCGTATTCCTTCAGGGCTTTCACTACGTCCACGGCTTTGCTGTTCCGGATGTCCGTACAGTTTTCCTTGAACGTGATGCCAAGAACAAGGATGCCGGCTCCTTTCACCGGTATCCCCTGTTTCACCATCTTTTTGACGACTTCACCCGCTACATATTCGCTCATGCTGTCGTTCATTCGCCGTCCGGCGAGGATGATTTCGGGATGATAGCCGTATTCCTGCGCTTTTTGAGCTAGGTAATACGGATCGACCCCAATGCAGTGTCCCCCGACCAGTCCGGGCTTGAATGGCAAAAAGTTCCATTTCGTTCCGGCCGCTTCCAGTACGGCATTCGTGTCGATATTCATCCTGTCGAAGATCTTTTTCAGTTCGTTGACAAAGGCGATGTTGATGTCCCGCTGCGTGTTTTCAATCACCTTGGCCGCCTCGGCCACCCGGATCGAAGGCGCCAGATGGGTACCGGCCCCGATGACGGAAGTGTACAGCCGGTCGACGATCTGCGCCGCCTCGGGTGTGGAACCGGATACTACTTTCCGGACCTTTTCCACCGTATGCTCCCGGTCTCCCGGATTGATGCGTTCGGGGGAATAGCCCGCCAGGAAATCGACGTTGTATGTCAACCCCGACGTGTTTTCAATCACCGGAATGCAGTCTTCTTCCGTGGCGCCCGGGTAGACGGTCGATTCGTAGATAACCAAATCGCCTTTCCCGATGACCCGACCCACCATTGCACTGGCCTGGAGCAAAGCCGTCAGATCCGGCCGGTTATTTTTGTCAACCGGCGTAGGAACCGTTATCATATAGCAGTTGCAAGGCCGGATGGCCTCCAGGTCGGCAGAACAAAATAATCCGGCGCCCGTGTCGGGTTCTTTTTTCAGGACGGATCGGAGCAGGAGATCATCCATTTCCAGCGTACGGTCTGTCCCGGCCATCAGTTCGTTCACGCGTGAGGGATTCGTGTCGAAACCGACGACCGGATATCTGGTCGCAAAAAGGCGGGCTAACGGTAGACCTGCGTACCCCAGCCCGATAACGGCTATGTTGATTTTGTTCATTGTGAAAATCCTTAAAAAGACGGCGTAAAGGTAGAAACTTTTTTGGTTTGTTCAATGGTATACATCCTTCGTGCGGGTGGGTCTTGAGCATTGCCCGTCAAGACAGCTCCTTAGGAACTGTCTGGAAATAAACCATCCAAATTTACGGGAGATGTTTTTTGCCATCCAACGACTGAAAATGCGCGCATACCGGGGTATGTAAGCATTTTCAGGAGGAAGTATGGT
>JAITAY010000043.1 GCA_031283915.1 Tannerella sp. | reverse complement strand
GGATTGCGTCCGTTTCAGTCTGAAATCTTCGGAATCCTGCCGGACTGCGTCCGTTTCAGTCTGAAATTTTCGGAATCCTGCCGGATTGCGTCCGTTTCAGTCTGAAATTTTCGGAATCTTGCCCGATTGTGAACATTTCAGTCTGAAATCTTCGGAATCCTGCCCGATTGTGAACATTTCAGTCTGAAATCTTCGGAATCCTGCCCGATTGCGTCCGTTTCAGTCTGAAATCTTCGGAAACCTGTGAGGACGGCGTCCTGCTTCATTGAAAATGTTCGGAAACCTGTGAGGACGGCGTCCGTTTCAGCCTGAATTTTTTCCTCTTCCCCCTTCCCTCATGTGATGATGAATGTATCGGGGCATCTGCCGCAGCCGCCCGGGGGCGTCGACTGCGGCAGCCTCAGGGCAACGACCCGATCTGCGTAAACAGGTAATGCCGCGGTCGATCCAGGGACAGGCAACGGTATTTTTTCTCCCGACGGGAGGATTTGTTAAAAGTATATTCTAAATAATTAAAAACAAGAGATTTACCCCCCCCCCCTAATTAACAATCGTGCACATTTGTTTGCGATTGAGGGAAGGATGGTCACGCCTGAAAGATACGGTACCAGGATTCTAATATGTTTTGCACATTGACACATATTCATGTTTCATCAAATCATAAATTCGGGCGCAAGTAAGACAATTATTTTGAAACAGACAAAAAATGCGATTTATTTTTTACGCAGACGCCAAATGAATGATGAATGATAAATGATGAAATCCGCTATCCGGCCATGCCTCCGCAGGGCTGTTTCTTTCCCCTCCTAACACTGCTTTCCGGCTATTGGCCCTCTCCTAACCACTGTCCCCTAATCATTCATCATTAACCATTAACTACGTATGATTTTGTGCAGGTGCATATCTTCCCCGCAGGGGAATCCTGTCAATAGAAAAACGGGTATCCCTTTTCCCTGTTCCCCGCCATCCGGCAGGTTGACAACCGGTGTTTTCTATGGATATGTTTACCTGACGGGCCATGCACGAAACTATGCCGCGTGCAGTATAACTACCCCTTTCTTCATAAAATAATACCGTGTGCAGTATAGAACCTTTAAAGAACGCACATGTTTACACAAAAAACGCGCATGTTTGGCGTAACATGCGCGTTTTATATTTCGGAATGATCTTGTGTCTTAAATCTTGCCTTGCCTACGGCGTATCTTGCTTCATGGCAGCTCAAGAATGACCTTCACGGCCGTCACCTCAATGGTGGCTATCTCCGACGCCAGTTTCACGACAAGCTTCTCTTCCGCTGCGTTATACGTGCCGGTGACGCTAAATTCGCCGAGGCTTGCAGCCGCCGTACCGCTCAATGCATACGTATTTGCCTCCGTACCTGCCGATACCGTAATGGCGTCGCCTGCCACCGTTACTTCGCCCAGGTTCGGCACATTCGCCTTCATGGTTATCTTCACCGTTTCCTTATCGACCCGCTCCAGGGCAATCTGCACACCGGTTAAATCCGCTTCCATCGCACCCGTCAGTTTGGCCGAGCCGAGATACTGCCCTTCCACGAATGCTCCGTAATCCGACGGGTCAAAGCTGGGCGGCATGGCCACAAGGTTGATGGCGAGCACGCCGTTGACTTCGGTTAATGTCAGCGTCAACGTATGGCTCAGCATGTCGAAGGTGCCCGTGACGTTCAGTTCAAATCCCGGCGGCAACTGTAGCGTGGCCTTGCCGCTGAAGGTACAGGTTGACGGCTGCGAACCGGCCGAGACGGTAATGTTCTCGCCCGAAATACCGACGGGGCCAATCCCCGGCGCCTCGCCCGCGATGACCAGGTTCACCCCACTGCTGCCCGCACGCGTCAACGTCACCCGGATACCGGAAAGGTCGGCAGGAAAGATGCCCGTCAGTTGTGCATTGCCGACATACTCGCCCGCCACAGCGGCTCCGTAATCTATCGGCGTGCCCGGCGCGGCGACAACGTGGATGCTCAGACCTTCTGTCGTCAAATCCAGCGTCAGCGACTTGTCGGCCAGCGAATACTTGCCGGAGATCGTGAGTGCAGCATTCATGAAAATCGGCAACGGCTTCGTAACGCCTTTGATCGCATACGTTTCCGGTTCTCCGGCAACCGGCGACACGTTCACCTGGTCGCCCGTGATCGTCAGCTCGCCCATCTCCGGTACCGCTGCCACGAGCGTCAGATCCACCCGGGCATTTTCACCTTGGATGCGCGCCATTTTCACCAATACCCCATTCAGGTTGACATTCAGAGCGCCTTTGATTTCCGCCGTACCGCTGTAATTGCCCACCACAAAACTGGCATATTCCGCCGAATTGACTTTCACCGTAATATCCGGACTCACCACAATTCCTGTCTTGTTGGTGGCAAATATCCGCGTCGTTCCGGACGCAAGGGCTTTCAGAGTCGCCTTCCGGCCTTCGCCCTCGATCGAAACAATCGGGTCGTAGGTCACCCAGCGAATTTCTTCCGTCGCATTATCGGGCGTAATCATTGCCGTCAGTTCCACCGTTTCGCCTACTTCCATGGCCGGAATGGTTGACGGGGAAACAATAATACCCGATACGGTCACTTCTTTTTCATCGTTGCAACTTGACAAACAAGAAACTGCAACAAGAAATCCTAATACTAAAAATTTTGTTTTCATGCTTCTTCCTAATTATCATTAATACTTTACGCGAGATGATTTATGTGCATGGGCCATTCGTCTGCTCCGCTTCCCTGTTCTCCCCTTGCGAAGAGGGCCGAAGAAGGGGTTAATCCTTGAATGGTCTCATATACAAAATCATGCTGTCTTCAGTTTGAAATATTTAAAACATTTTATTTGTTTAATTTATCACTGTATATCCAATGTGGCGGCGCCTGTGAGGTAGGTAACGGCAGGTCTGATTTCGAGTGTTTCGGTGGCTTCCGTAACAGACGGAATCGTTTCCCCCAAATGATTGAGCGCCTGCTTCAATCCCCTGCCGATTTTCACCTTCACCTGTCGCGCACCTTCAGGCGCCCAGACCGCCCAAACACGCAGTCCGTCCGGCTGTTGCCAGCTCACTACGCAACAGTCCTTCTGCTTCCATGCAACGGACTCGTCTATCACCGAACCTTCGGGAAAAAGTTTTCCTGTCGTAGCATACGCATGGTATGCCGGTTTTGCACGCAGTCCCCTGTGAGTAAGTCCGAAATTATCCTCCCGGTCAAAAAGACTTTCTTCGGGTGATTCAAATTCATAATAATAATAACGTTCGATGCCGAACCGTAACGAGAGAAGCAGCGTTTGCGCAATAAAAACAGCCTGATTGCTCTCTTTCTCCGCCGTGTCGCCATAATAATAAAGCGTTCCGTCCTTCATACAGTAATATACTTTGCCTCCCGCTCTCAGGTAGTTCGTGAGATGGGGGGCAACGAGTTGGCTGATATGCAACGGGAAATGGTCGGTCGGCGGAAAAACCACGGCATCGTACACCTCCGCACGTATCCGCCGCACATCTTGAATTTGAAGGGAATCCAACCGAAATTCGGGCGGAAAGAGCGTCGGGATTTGCCCGGAAAAGGCAGCATCGACCGGAAAATCCTCATCGCACACCAGGGCGACTTTCCAGTCCTTCCCGGTTTCTTTTTGAGCCTCATGAAACGCTTCCTTATCCTTGACCTCGACGCCGGTCATAGAAGAAATACCTGTTTCCGTAAACCAGATGCCTTTCTGTTCGATCTTATATTTTGCCATCAGCGCACGCAGATTATCGACATCTTCACGGAAGCGGTCGGTCGCTTCCCATGTATTTAGCAGTGGACGGTAGGGATGAATCGCGAACTTGTCGAAAAACAGGCCGGAACCGGCTGCAAATGACTTCTCAATATATTCCATCGGAATACCTGCCGTACCGGCGTGAACAACCGTCGCTTCGGGATCAATTTCCTTTATTTTCCGGTAAGTGGCCTTCAGCAGCAGCACATAGTTGGCTGCGTCGTTACGCTGGTCCCAGAAACGGGGATACAAGTTCGGTTCATTCCAGATTTCCCAGCACCGTACCTTCCCTTTGTAGCGTGTGACCACCTTTTCCACATACGTTAACCAGGCCTCCGGATGTTTGTAAGCCGGGTTTGCCCACGCTACATTATATAATAGTAACGCCAAAATCTGCAACCCCTGTTTTTCCGTTTCGGCTACTATCCGGTCAAATGTGTCGAAATGCCATACACCCTGCGGGTTCTCGATGCTGCTCCACACAAAGTCTGTACGTACCCACCGGATACCCGCTGCACGTACCATCCGGAGGTTCTCCGGCATGTGATTGTATTCTTCCCCTCCGTCGATATGCATGGATACGCCAAACGGAGACTTTTCCTGAGACACACTGTGCCTCGGAAGAAGAAAGAAACATGCGACAACAAACATCCCAACATAAGTAATTTTCTTCATACTGTTTTTTTCGGTTTCAGACACAAAAGTAAACTATTTCCTCCGAATGCGAAACGATGAGTTTATTTTTTTGCGACACATTATATATCTTTATGAACACAGAGAAAGAAGCAATTCATCTTTACTAAAATATTTCGTTATATTTGCAACCTGTTCTAATAACAAAAAACTATATCATTAAGACGTGATACAATGAAAAGAAATTTATTGAAATGCAGATGCTTTCATTTTTTGAAAGAAGCAAAAGGAAGTGTTTTTTTCTTTCTGATGTTATTTATGTCGGTAGAAGGAGCTACTCTCTATGTACATGCAGAAGAAACCGGACGGGGAATGATTGTCTCCCAGTCGGATGAGAAGATCGCGGGGGTTGTGTACGACGAAAACGGCGAGCCGTTGCCGGGCGTCAATGTGCTGGTCAAAGGCACAACCAACGGAACGGTTACCGATGCCGGCGGGCGATTTACATTGAATGTACCCGCGGGAGCAACACTGGAAATATCGTGCATCGGGTATGTGAAGCAAGCCGTAGCAGCGAAGGACAATCTTCGCATCACACTCGAAGAAGATGCGGAGAATTTGGAGGAAGTCGTAGTTGTGGGCTACGGTACGGTGAAGAAATCCGATCTGACGGGCGCCGTCTCTTCGGTGACCCCCAAGTCGTTTCTCGACCAGCCGGGATCGTCCGTCAACTCTGTTTTGCAGGGGCGGGCGCCGGGCGTGGTGGTCAAGCGAACGAACGGCGCTCCCGGGGAAGGGTCAACGATTCGCATCCGCGGAGTCAATTCGATTCTGGGAAGCAACGACCCGCTGATTGTGGTAGACGGCAACTACAGTGGTATGCCCAACCTGTATGACATCGAATCCATCGAGATTCTGAAGGATGCTTCCGCTACAGCCATTTATGGATCGCGAGGCGCCAACGGTGTGATTATCGTCACCACCAAACGGGGTTCGACGGATGGACGAAATGAAGTGAAGCTCTATTCCAACGTCTCCTTCGACCAGGTGCCCAAGCGATACGACATGATGGATGCGGCCGAATACGCCGAATTTATGAACGAAGTTAACACCGGCATGGGCGCTGTGGCTATGTTCTCAGATGCCGACATTGCCCGTTTCAGGGAACAGGGTGGCACGGACTGGCAGAGCGAACTGTTCCGGACGGGTATGACGCAGAATCACAAGGCCGTGTTGAGCGGAGGAAACAAGAAGATGAAATATTACATCTCACCCTCCTACAGTCAAACGGATGGTATCCTGATCAATACCTCATCCAAGAGCTACGGTGTAGGCGCAAAACTCGATGCCGAAGTAAGCAGTCGCATATCCTACCAGTTCGAGGCTGGCGTCAGTCATGGGGAAACGCTGAATCCCGGACTGGGACGCGGCACCGACCACACGGCATTGCCGATGTACTCAGCTCTGATCTGGTCGCCCACAGCCAATGTATTCAACGAAGACGGATCCTACTTAAGCATGGATCCGCTATCGGCCAGAATGTTGAACCCGATACTGCTGACCACGCTGAAAGATACGCGCTATTCCAATAGTGGAAATGCGGTAGGTAACGTCAAGGTGAAAATTATTGACGGGCTGGTTTTCGACGGCAAAGCGTCCATGGGTTTCGGTACCGGCGGCGATCGCTATTTCTTGCCGGCAGCATTGAACGGCGGTATCGCCAGCGCCTCGCAAAAGAGTTATGAAAGCCGTTCGTGGCTGGTAAACGCTTTCCTGACATACAGTAAAACACTGGCCGAGAAACACCAGATGTCCCTCATGTTCGGATTTGAAGAGAGTCAGGGACAATATCGGGATTTCAAGGCTACCGCCAATGACCTGTCCTATCCGGCCGTCGAATGGGATAACCTGCGACTCGGAAAATCCTATGGAACGGAATCCGGCTACAGTAACGACGCTCTGCGATCGTACTTCGCCCGCGGCACATATAATTATGATGGACGGTACTATTTCACCGGCACGTATCGTGCCGATGGCGCCTCCAAGTTCCGGGGTAAAAACCGTTTCAGCTACTTCCCGTCGTTTGCGCTGGGCTGGCGGCTTTCCGAAGAAGGATTCCTGAAAGATATGGACATCTTCCGGAATCTGAAACTCCGGGGCGGCTGGGGTGTTACGGGCAGTCAGGCGGTCGGCTCATACGCCACTCTTTCGTCCATGTCCAGTTATTCTTATGGATGGGGCGGTAGCCAGGCATACATGGGCTACGGGCCGGGCGTCGCAGGAAATTCCAACCTGCAGTGGGAAGAAACGGCGGCTACCGACCTGGGGCTGGATTTTTCCATGCTCGACGGAAAGCTGTCTTTCGCGTTTGACTGGTACTACAAACAAACGGACAAGCTGCTGTCCAAAGTCACCGTGCCTCTTTACAATGGCGGCGGAACGGTGAATACCAATATCGGTAAAATCGAAAACACGGGATTTGAGGTCAACCTAAATTATGTGGTCTTTGAAAATAAAGACTGGTCGTATGAAGTCAATCTGAATGGCGCTCACAACAAGAATACCGTGCTCGACATCGGCGACCAGGAACGTTTGTGGGGAGGCTCGTCGGTGGCCGGCGCCATGCCGCAAAGCCCGTTCATCATCCTTCCCGGGCATTCCATCGGTACGATTTTCGGATACAAATACCTGGGTCTTTGGCAGCGCGGCGACGTGGTAGAGGCGGCGAAGTATGGACAGGAACCGGGTGGTTACCGATATGAAGACCTGAACGACAATAAAAAATATGACGCGGAAGACTATCAGGTAATCGGAAATTCCAACCCGGACTTCACATGGGGATTCAACAACCATCTGTCGTGGAAAAACTGGGACTTGAATGTATTGTTCGAGGGTCTGCACGGTCGCGACATCATCAATCTGGACTATTGCATAATAAACAACATCAGCGACAACTCGCTGTCCATTACTGCACGTGCCGGCAAAAACCGCTGGACACCAGAAAATCCGTGGGCTGAATTTTCCAGACTGACCTTGAGCAACATCGTCATGACCAATTCCGACCAGTGGATACAGGACGGCAGCTACGTGAAACTGAGGAACCTCAGTCTGGCCTACCGGTTTACGAAGCAAATGACCCGGTTCGCCGATATCCGGCTGGCCGTAAG
>JAITAY010000357.1 GCA_031283915.1 Tannerella sp. | reverse complement strand
CCTCCCAAGATAGGCTTGCCCGCCTGCCTCTTCCTGCTGTTCGTTTTCCGCTTCGCTCTCAAAGCGGCTGCAAAGGTAGATACTTTTTCCTTCCTGACAAACTTTTTCAATGATTTTTTGTGTTATAAAATCTATATTCTTTCTCAGCCTATACCTCATATTAATACATCAAACTCATTTTTTTTGAACGATAACCGGATTATACAGGCTTTTTGCTCTGTTTTGCGTACCTTTGCCACAGAATTATTGCTCGGATGACAGACTATCCTATTTTCAAAAACAAAGTGGCAGCCTATTACACGTTAGGATGCAAACTCAATTTTGCAGAGACATCCACCATTGGAAAAGAACTGGTTTCTTACGGTATCCGGACAGCCCGCAATGGCGAAAAAGCGGATATTTGCGTGATCAATACGTGTTCCGTGACGGAACTGGCCGACAAAAAATGCCGCCAATTGATTCGCCGTGTCCATAAACAGCATCCGAAAGCGTTTGTCATTGCGACGGGCTGCTATGCACAACTCAAACCGGAAGAAGTCGCCCGTATCGAAGGGGTAGATTTAGTGCTGGGATCTGCACAGAAAGCAAACCTTATGCAACACTTGAATCAGATGGCACACAGACGTATTATCACCTCGCAGATCAAAGAAATCCGTTCGTTTGTTCCTTCGTGCTCGGCTGGCGACCGGACACGTTTTTTCTTGAAAGTACAGGATGGGTGCGACTATTTATGCTCTTATTGCACCATTCCTTTTGCACGCGGATGCAGCCGGAACGGAACGATCGCCGAACTGACAGCGCAGGCCGAACAAGCGGCGCGCGACGGTGGAAAAGAGATTGTAATTACAGGAGTCAATACGGGCGATTTCGGAAAAAGTACCGGAGAAACATTTCCGGATTTACTGCGTGCGCTGGATCAGGTGGAGGGAATTGCCCGCTACCGTATCTCGTCTATCGAACCGAATCTGATTACGGATGAAATCATTGATTTTGTATTGCATAGCAAACGTTTTGCGCCGCATTTCCATATCCCGCTGCAAAGCGGAAGCGACGAAGTGCTGAAACTGATGCGCCGCCGGTATGATACCGCCCTGTTTCGCCGTAAGATAGAAACCATTAAAAAACTGTTGCCCGACGCGTTTATCGGCGTAGATGTGATTGTCGGTTTTCGAGGGGAAACGGATGAACATTTTGAGACATGCCGCACGTTCATCGAATCGTTGCCCGTCTCGCAACTGCATGTGTTCAGTTATTCCGAACGTCCCGGCACACAGGCGCTCAATATCACGCCCATTGTCGATCCGGCGACCAAACATGCGCGGAGCAAATCGCTGCTGGATGTTTCCAAACGGAAATGGCGCGAGTTTTACGAAACGCAACGGGGACGCAACGCCGAAGCGCTGTTCGAACATACCCGGAAAGGAAAATTCATGTACGGGTTTACCGCCAATTATATTAAAACGGAGGCGCCTTATGACGAGGCACGTATCAACCGGATTTCCGCCGTGCGGCCAGACGGATGGAATAAAGACCATATGGCGCTGACGGTTACTTTTTTAGATTAAAGATCATGGTACAAAATAGTTTATACATCCTCCTCCTGTTGTGGGTAAAGTCCTTTGCCCTGTTGCCTCTACGCCTGCTTTATGTGTTTTCGGATATGCTTTATTTTCTTATTTACAGGGTCATTCGATATCGGCTGAAAATTGTTCGCCAAAACCTCCGGAACGCATTTCCCGACCAGACGGACAGGGAACGCCGCCGGACGGAACGCAGATTCTATCATCATTTTGCCGACTATGTGGTCGAAACAATCAAACTGGCTCACATTTCACAGGAAGAGGTGCTGCGCCGGGCATATATTCGAAATCCGGAGATCATTAAGCCTTTACTGGCACAAGGACATACGTGCATTATGCTGCTGATGGGACATTATGGGAACTGGGAATGGTTCACCGGTGCAACGCCTTTCTTTGGTGGAGAAGTTCAGGTTCACCAAATATACAGGCCGCTGAAGAGTCCGGCCTTTGACCGCCTGTTTCTATTCCTTCGCGGCCGGTTCCACTCTTTCAGCATCAAGAAAAATGAGGTCATTCGCAAGCTCATCCGTCTCCGGCAGGCCGGGACGCCAAGTCTGGCTGTATTTATTGCCGACCAGACACCCAGCAAGGCGAACCTTCACTACTGGACGACGTTCCTGCACCAGGAATCGGCCATGCTGACCGGGCCGGAACGTATTGCGGTCAAACTGAATCTTCCTGTGATTTATGTCGAGATCCGAAAGGTGAAAAGAGGATATTATACGGTTGACTTCGAATTGATCACAGACCGTCCGAAGGAAATGCCCGAGCATTGGATTACGGAAGAATATACCCGCCGGATGGAACGCAATATCCTGCGTGATCCGGCCTACTGGCTCTGGACTCACAAACGATGGAAATACCGGCGGACTACCTAGTGTCATGTCAAATAATGGATAAAGTCTTTTTAGTTTCACTCTTGCATCTTCCGCAGTGAACTGCCAGTTAATTTTAGCATTCTTGTTATTTCCGGCTTTCTGCCATGCGCCAACCTCTGTTAT
>JAITAY010000356.1 GCA_031283915.1 Tannerella sp. | reverse complement strand
CCTCCCAAGATAGGCTTGCCCGCCTGCCTCTTCCTGCTGTTCGTTTTCCGCTTCGCTCTCAAAGCGGCTGCAAAGGTAGATACTTTTTCCTTCCTGACAAACTTTTTCAATGATTTTTTTCAAGAAAATCACAAGTGGTTGATTCTACATGATTTAAAATTCTACTTTTCAGCAATATCCTTTACAATACCGAATGCTGCACTTTTCTGATTAAATATCGACGGTTACGCGTACATTTATTTGACGACCGGTCAAATAATTGGGAACGGCATGTTGTTGATTATATACATCTGTAATCCAATAGTATGAATTTGTATTCCGGATATCAAGCAGGTTAAACACATCTACGCCCAGCCAGATATTTTTGAAATTCCTGAAAAAACGCTTGTCCATAATTGCGTCTGCGCCGCTGGCCAACTGATACGTCATACCGATGTCTACACGACGGTATGGCGGCGTGCGGTGATACCCGTCCTCATAGCCTTTACGGGGAATCGTGACCGGAAATCCGCCGGCCAATACGCCTTTTAGATTCAACATCGCCCGTTTATAGCCGGGAAAATAATCCTGAAAATAAAGCGAAAGGTTGTAACCCTGGCTGTTGGGTAAAGGCGCTTTCGTAGTGCCGCGGATGATTTGTTCCGACTTCATCAGCGAAAAACTGAGCCACGAATCCGTGCCGGGAACCATTTCTCCAAAAAATTTCATGTCCACCCCGGCAATGTATCCCTTCGCACAATTCTCGCCATAATAACGGACTTTTACATTATCTACCGTATAAGGATTCAAGAGGTCTAACTTTTTATAATACAGCTCCGTCGTCAGTTTGAAATTCCGACCCGCCGCACGAAAGACATAATCTCCTCCGCCAATTAAGTGAACCGAACGCTGAGATTTCAACTGGTTATTCAACCGGATGATGCTGTTATCATGCTCATCTTTCGTTTCCACACGCAATTCCTTATAAAAAGGAGACTGATAATAAACTCCGGACGCCAGGCGGAACGTCCAGTTCTGATTTATATTCGGGATAAAACCTAAAGACAGGCGCGGACTAAAAATAAATTCCCGGTTATATGTCCAGTAACTGCCCCGTATGCCTCCCACTATTGTAAACAATCCCTGTTCCGAACGAAACTTAAATACGTCCTGCATGTAAGCGGAAAAACGGGTACTTTCCAATTGATTGTCCGAAAAAAGATTCGCAATCACGTTCACGTCTGTACCGGTCTGGGGTAACGAATAGCCGGACGAATCACGGCTTTCCCATTCGCTGATTTTATCGCCCATTCGTTCCTGCTGGATGCTTGTGCCCCATTTCAACGTATGGTTGCCGGCAAGCTTTGTCACGCCATACAATCCGGCATGAACGACACCGGCCAACAAACGGTTGCGGGCATGTTCGTGGTAACTGGCCAGTGACAGGACTTCCAACGCTTCCTTCGAGTCGTCTGCGGCGGCAATGTCCATCCGGTAAACACCGGTAATGTCATAACTTTCTTCCTCCCGGCTGTGAAAACCGAACATTTGCAAGCCGATTTCAGACTGTTCGCCCAATGCACGTTTCAACGTGAACGCGCCATACAGCGTCTGGAACTTGTCGCGCTCCATCCCGTCAAATCCTACATAAAACTTCTGGGGATTGTCGGCCGTGCCGAAAACAGTCTCCCGCATGTGAGGGATGAACTTATAGTTATTCAATGACATATTCCCTAGAAAGTTGATTTCCCAGGCCGGAGACAAGCGACAGGTCCAATAGGTCTGAAAATCTACGAAACTCGGATCATAATCGGCATCCGTATCCATCGTAGCCAGCAATGAACGTCCTGTTTTATAACGCAGTCCGGAGACTTGCGCTATTTTTCCGGTCGAACTGCCGACGTAAGCGCTCGCTCCCATCAAACTGGCCGATACCGAGGCTTCAAACGCCTTGGGTTGCTTGTATTGAATATCCAAAGCCGAGCTCATTTTATCGCCATACCGCGCCTCAAAGCCTCCGGCCGAAAACTGTACCGCTTCCGTCATATTCGGGTTGATGAAACTCAGCCCTTCCTGTTCGCCCGAACGAATCAACAAGGGACGAAATACTTCCATCCCGTTGACATACACGATATTTTCGTCGTAACTCCCGCCACGTACCGAATATTGCGAACTCAACTCGTTGCTGGATGCGACGCCGGCATAAGTCACAACTAAGCTTTCGATATTTCCGCCGGAGGGGTCGGGCAAAATCTTTAGCCGGTCGGCATCAATCGTTTCCATGGTGGTCGTTTGCCTTTGGGTGGCCGTCACACTCACTTCCGCCAATTCAATCGACGCATAATTCATCTGCACATTTATGCGCATGTCCTGAGTGGCATGAGGGATGATTCGCTGCGCTTTGTTGTATCCCAAACAGGAGAATAACAAGGTAATGGAATCGCCCGGCGCAACCGAAAGAGAATAAAAGCCTTCTTCATTGGTCATCGCCCCGATCAGCGTATTCTTCACCTGAACGGCCACCAAATCCAACGGACTTCCGTCGGCATCCCGCACATTCCCGGAAATCCGAATCCGTCCACTCTGAGCCAATCCGTTTAAAGGCAGGGATAAAAGCAACAACGCTGCCAGCGCACGCATCTTCATACTTCTTTCATTTCTATTTTTTTTACTAACGGAAAAAAAGGTCGAAGCGTATATTTGCGCGGCAAAATCAGGAATCCTCGGTAAAAAACGAACCGCACCTCAAAAAAAGCTTTAACCCGAAATTATCGCTATCTTTGCCGCCTCTGAATTAAAAATACAGCTTATGGAAAATTTTGCATCATTGATCATCAAGCGGCACAGCACACGCCGCTTCACCAGCCAGCCGCTCTTGCCGGAACAGGTGGAAAGCATCCTGAAAGCCGCGCTGATGGCGCCTTCGTCCAAAGGCGCCTATTCGTGGCAGTTTGTGGCAGTAGAAGATAAAAACATGCTGAAGCAACTGGCCGGATGCAAAAAAGTCGGCGCTGCCTTCATCGGACACTGCGCCGTAGCCATCGTGGTCGCGGGCGACAAAACCGAGACCGACGTATGGATTGAAGACGCCTCCGTAGCATCCATATACATGCAGTTACAGGCCGAAGACCTCGGCTTGGGAAGTTGCTGGTGTCAAGTCCGGAACCGTTTAACCGAAGACCATGCGGACGCCGAACAGTACGTTCGCGACTTACTGGGCATCCCCGCCGATTTCGGCGTCCTGTCCATCATCGGAATCGGCCACAAAGACCAGGTGCGCAAACCCTTTGACGAAGCGCAACTGCCGTGGGAAAAAGTACACACGGGCAGTTGGTAGCGAGCGTAAACGGCGTATGAATCAGGAAATGAAAGTCGTTTTTATCGGTTCGGGAAATGTCGCTACGCACTTGTCTGTTGCGATGCAAAAGGCCGGGCACACGATCGAACAAATCTACAGCCGGAATGAAACCCATGCGCGGACATTAGCCGGGCGGCTGCATTGCGACTGGACGGCGCAGGCGAGCGGAATCATTCCCTTCGCAGACCTTTACGTATTTGCCGTAAAGGACGATGCTTTACCGGAACTGCTCACGCAAATACCGGTCAACAACGGCCTTTGGATTCATACGGCGGGCAGCGTGTCGATGGATATTTTCAAAGGCTACGCCACGCATTACGGCGTGCTCTATCCCTTGCAGACCTTTTCCAAAAACCGCGATACGGACTTCCGGCGCGTCCCCTGCCTGATTGAAGCGTTTTTACCGGAAGACGAAACGCGACTGTACGAAATCGCCGGCCGGCTGTCGGACAACGTGCAAACACTTTCATCCGAAAAACGGAAATTCGTACACCTGGCAGCCGTATTCGCCTGCAATTTCAGCAACCACATGTATGCGCTGGCCGGTAAGCTTGTTTGGGAACAAGGACTTTCGACCGACGTACTGCTGCCGCTGATTGACGAAACAGCCGCCAAAATACACACCTTATCGCCGTCCGAGGCACAAACCGGTCCTGCCGTCCGCGGCGACCGGCAAACCCTCGACCGTCACCTCGCCCTGCTGTCCGACCCGGCCATGCGGGAGATGTATCAACTAATCAGCAATCACATTTATAAGGAAACGAAGTATGAGCAGCATTCCATACGACTTACGCAAAATCAAGGCTTTCCTGTTTGACGTAGACGGGGTTTTGTCTTCGGACTACATCCCGCTGGCGGAAAACGGAGATCCGTTACGAACGGCCAATATCAAAGACGGTTACGCCATGCAGTTAGCCGTCAAATGTGGCTATCAGGTGGGGATTATCACCGGCGCATACACGGAGAACATCCGCATACGCTATGCCCATCTGGGCGTTCAGCACATCTACCTGCGTAGCGCGGTCAAGTTGTCCGACTACGAAGACTTCATCCGGAAAACGGGACTGAAGGATGAAGAGATTGCCTACGCGGGCGACGATATTCCCGACTACGACGTGATGCAACGAGCCGGTCTGGCGGTAGCGCCGGCTTCGGCTGCGCCCGAAATCAAAGCCATTGCCGATTATATTTCGCCCAAAAACGGAGGCGAAGGGATTGCCCGCGAAATCATCGAACAAACCCTGAAAGCGCAAGAGCGCTGGATGAAAGGCGAAGCCTTCGGATGGTAAGGAGCTGTCTGAAAATAAACCACCCATTTACGGGTCTGTTTTTCACCCTACTTCCTCCTGAAAATGCTTACATACCCCGGTATGCGCGCATTTTCAGTCGTTGGATGGCAAAAAACAT
>JAITAY010000227.1 GCA_031283915.1 Tannerella sp. | reverse complement strand
CCTCCTTCAGCCACTGTCCGCCCCAGGGGCCGGGGTCGAAAAACGGTACCACGCGGAACGGTCGGCGAACGGCCGCAGTCAGTCCTTCCTCGAACAGCGTGCGGGTAATCATCCGAGGCTGCCCGGGGAGATTCGTATCCAGCACGTAATCCCAGCGTTTCATCAGACTTTTCTTGAAGCGGTCGCAGATACGCCAGTCTACGAAGAAGGCACGTTTATACAGGAGCGATGCACGTTCGGCCGCATTCTTTACGCCGATGTTGCCGACTTCGTTCCGACGGAAACGCTGCTGAATCTCCCAGCGTGCCATGTCGGCATAGATCAGTATGTCGGCATCCGGACGGAGATACGCCGCTCCTACGCCGAAGACGATCGCCACGCCCTGCAACGTGCGGATGTGTTCCCGCAGGCCGGCTGCCTGTTGCCGGTCAAAGAAACGGTCGATGGAGTGGCGCGTCATGTAGCCGAACAATTCGTCGTCGGTGATGTCGGGGTGGAAAAAGGCATTGATGGCGTCTTCCGGCAGCATGGATTCCGATGATGAAATCATCGTTGCCCCGGGAAACCGTTCCGCAAATGCCGCAACAATTTCCGCCTCATGCACGCCCTGATAACATTCGATGACGACTGTCACAAGCGGTTTATTTATCTGTTTCACCTTTCGGGCGATTTCCTCCGTGACGGCCGGCCAGCCGGTCAGGCAATCCGCCGAACGGTCAGAGACCCGGACATACGGGAATTTGTCGTAACCGGATGCTACTTTCATTTTTCGACGGGCAAGTCCCGCAAACTGAATACGGGTTGATTATTACATGTGATTCCGGCCTTCAACTGATATTCGCCCGGTTCGGCAGGCAAGGTCAAAGTAAAGGAAACGATTTGCACTTCATACGGTTTGACTTTCACCGGCTGGTGATAAGTCGCTACAGTCTGCCCGTCGCGCAGCAGGTCGAGTGTGACCTCCTGTTCGAAAGATACCTGCAGGTCATTGGTCACATACACGGGAACTTCCAGTTGCGCCGCAACAGCGTATGACTTTTCCCATACGTCTATCATCAGGCCGACCGGAGCAAAGGCCGGTTTCACATAGCGATAAAATTCCGGCTCAAACGTCAGGTTGCGGATGTTCGTGAAATGGTCAGAAGTCTGTCCGCGCGGAGGTGCAGAACGGGAATACGCCAGTCCGCAGAAGTGCAGTACACCCGCCGCCCGGCGGTGTGCCCGCCAGTATTCCGTCAGCAGGGCCAGATGGCGGGCGTAGATGCGCAGGCGTTCCTGCGACGTCAGCTGGCTGCCGTTCCAGAGCGTTTCATAGACCTTGTCGGTCAGCGTGGTGGTGGAACCGTCGCGGTTCAGCCATATCCAGCCGTATTCGTTAATCAGGGAAGGATTCGGGAATACGATAGCTCTGCCTTGCGCTGTACTGGCGTCATTGTCCGCCCGTCGAATGGTGTCGAAAAGATGCTTTTTGTATCCTTCCGGCGGTTCGGTTGCCGACATGTATTTGTTAAAAAGATACGGATGCGCTTCGACGGGATCAGCGGCATCCATCGGTTCCGACCAGCCGTTTTCCCACGGACGGCCGGAGAGGTCAAGGGCGCGGACTTGTTGCGCGGCCTGTGCGATCAGCGGCGTAACGGTTTCGTTCTGTGCATCCCAGATGACTACGCTCGGATGATTCCAGCGTTCGCGCATCCACCGCCGGTATTCCTCGGCAATCCGGGGGACGGTGAAATCGTATATTCCCCAGAGAGGAAATTCATCCTGTACCAGAAAGCCGATGCTGTCGCAGATGTCGTACCACCGTTCGGGCGGGAAGCCGATACAGTAGCGTGCACCTTCCCAGTTCATGTCCTTGAACCGTTCGTGCAGTGTAACCGGCCACTGTCCGTCCCAAGGCAATGCGCCGCGGTCAGGATCTTCAAAGAAACGGAAAATGCAGATGTTCGTGCCGCGCAGATAATACGGTTCCTCGTTCAGCAGAGCGATTTTCCGTTCGGGGTCGAAGCGGAACGAACGCATCCCGAAACGGACGCTTTTCCCGTCGGCGCCCGTGTTCAGCGAAAGTTCGTAGAGGAACGGTGTCGCGGGCGTCCATAGTGTCGCGCCTTTCATGTCGACTTCAAACGCCACTGTCGCATATCCGTCGACAGGGCTGGCATCCGTTTTCAGGGCGCCGGCCGCTACTTCCCGTCCGGAAGCCGCTTCCCTGACCGTATAATTCACTTTCAGCCCGGTGGCCGGGGCGTCCATCTCCAGTTCGGCAACGACGCGCAGTTTCTCCTGCGTCACTTCCGGCGCACACTGAATATTGCTGATAAACGGCCGGTTGGAGAGCGTGATTTCTACGTTGTCGTAGATGCCGGGAATATATTTTATCTTCTCGTAATCGTTGCCGTTCGGTATGTCGGGCGGCAACTGCGCCTTGCTTCCCACGCCGATCAGGAGTTCGTTCGGCTGTCCGGCCGGCCGGAGGAACGGTTTAAGGTCGTAGTACGACGGCGTGAAACAGTAGTAGTTTTCACCGGCGAACCGGCCGTTGACATATACTTTCGTATGATACTTTGCCTTGAAGATCTTGAGGAGGATGACCTCGCAATCCGTGTCCGGCAGGTCAAAGGTACGCCTGTGCCAGTACCAGCTACTGTCCTTGTACAGGGCGCCAAGCGTATCGAGCGCCGGCACAGCCAGATCCACCAGTCCGGGTACCGGAGCAGTCGCATTAAATATGTCCGGCAGTTCGCCGCCGGTTTTTGTTATTTGCCACTCGCCGTTCAGGCTGATTATCTGTCGCTGCGGCGCAGGACGACAGGCACAAAGCAGACCGGCCATGCATAAAGTTGTCCAGAAAAGAGTTCGTTTCATAGGTAAATAAATTATGAATATATGAATTATGAATTATCATCTCTTGATTTTTTTAGTTGGTTCGAAGAGCACGGCGGCGGTAATCAAAATATGCGCCGCATAATAGGTTGGCATCATCAGGAGGCTATATAACCCGCACACATGCAGAAATTCGCAGCAGGCAATCAACGTGTCCGAAAAGACAATGCAGGCGATGCCGGCGGTAAAAAGCCACCGGGCGGGAAGCGACAGCCGCAGTCCGGGCGCCGCTGCCAGCGAAAAGCAGGAAATCAACAGGTAGAGCAGTACGGCCGTCAACAGTATCGCGTCGGGGATGGACGGCAGGAGTTTCCAGACGAAAAACACGCCATATCCCGCCGCCAACAGCGCCAGCAACGTCCACCGTATTTTCCCGTTCTTCAGGCAGAAGGCCAGAAATCCGGCGTGAGCGACGAAGAACAGGGCGATTCCGCCGACAAACATCCAAACGTCTTCCCCGCGGTGTTTCAGCATCCAGTCTCCCGCGATGGAGAAAGCCAGGGCTGCAATCAACAGCCCTTTTGTCCGGCTCACATCCTTCGGCGACAGGCAGCCGATAAGTACGGCACATGCAACGGGTATGGCTACATGCACCTCATACCTGTATCGTATCAGGGCGAGTACCGCGCACACGACGGGCACGAGCAGTAAACCGGCAGATAAGATGTTTCGATTTTTCATACGGGTTCGTTTGTTTATAAATGCAAGAAATAATCCAGTCCGGCCAGCGCCGCCCGGTCGCCCAGTATGGCGCCGGCTATCCGTACCTTTCCCCAGGGACACCAGGCCAGGTCGTTCACCTTTTTCTGAATATGGGGGAAAACAATGTCTCCGCTTTTGGCGATACCACCGCCGATGACAACTATCTCGGGGTCGTAGGCGTGGATATAAGTAATAACAGCCGCCGCCCATACGTCCAAACATTCATCGCGCAACAGTGTGGCTTCGCGATGCCCCTGCCGCGAAAGCGCGAAAATCTCCTTGAAGTCGTATCCGGCCGCTTCCTGTTTGAAAGCCTCCGTCAGGCAGGGATGTTCGCGGATAATGGTCGGCAGAAAGAAAGAAGAAGCCAGGGTCTCAATGCAGCCGATGTTGCCGCAGGAACAGGTGCGTCCCCGGTAGTCGAGCACGAAATGTCCGCCCAGCGAACCGGCCTGGAAATGCGGCCCGTAGAGCACTTTCCCGTCAAGGATGACGCCGGTGCCGATACCCGTGCCGATGGTGACCATCACCACATTGTCCCAGCCTCTCGCTGCTCCGCGATACCATTCTCCTACGACGGCCAGCCGCGCGTCGTTGTCGATGTAGAACGGCACGCCCCATTGCGCCTTGACCCAGCCGCGCAGGTCGAAATCCCGTGCATCGTCATATTTCTGATTGGTGGAAAGCACCCTGCATTCCTTCGGATTGACCAGTCCGGGGAAGGCCAGTCCGACGCCGTCCAGTTGCGACGGTACGACGCCCTGCTGCGAGAGCAAATCATGGATGGCGTTCTGTATGCGGGGGAGATTGGCAACCAACCCATTCGACAGCTTTGAGTCCAACTGTACGGAAGCCGTCACTTCTCCGGCGTTCACCAGACCGATTTTGATAATCGTCCCACCCAAATCAATGGCAACTGTATACATGATCTGGATTTTTTAAAAGCAGATTTTCGGAATCCCTTTCACCTCCAGCAGCCTGCCCGAAAAGCCTGCCGTGGCGATGGTTTCGTAATCGTGTCCGGCGTCGGACGGCCAACTGGCGGCAAACACCAGCGTCTGCCGGCCGGTATTGGCTACACGGTGGGCAAAGCCGCCGCGAATGTAATGCAGGCTGCCGGGAAACATTTGTTCCGCCCGTATCTTCCGCGCGCCGTCCATCAGTATCAGCGCCCCTTCGCCCTCCAGACACCAGTAGTACTCCGTCCGGTCGGCCTGCCGGTGAAAATGGCCTTTCGTCATGAAATATTCACGTCCGACCTTGCCCGGAAACAGGCAGGTCAGTCCGAAAAACAGTTCGCCGGGCGTGCCCTCTCTCACCGGTAAATGGCTGTATACTTCATACACGAGTGTATCGGGCGGCAATGCCGCACGGGCGGCCTCATCCTCAAAAATACCGGACAGGTCGCCCAGTGTCCGGCGGCTCCCTGTCACTCCTATCCCCGTCAGGTAACCGCCTCTGACGAGGAGTGAAGGCGAGGTCAAGCTCCTTGTGTTCATTCTTGTTTTCATATCGCAAAAGTAATGCTATTTTCGATAGAAATCTGAGTTTCATACATAAGAGAAAACAAAAAATGATAAGTGTCAAATTGCTTTCGTGTCTTTGTGACTGAATAATAATAAAATGTACAAAAGTCAGGAGCTTGCTTGCCGACGACGAAATTACCGGGATTTTGGCATAAAATATTTGTCCCAAAGAGTTTGTACTGTATATCAAAAAGCTTTTGTACTTTTGCGTTCAGGATTCACAAATAAAATAAGAAATAAAATGGCAGTTAATTATGTACTTGTAGAAAGAGGCAATCCGGGAAATCCGGCAGCGCCCAAAAAATTTTATGCTCAGGCAAAGAGTAACGGTGAATTGACGTTGCGTAAGTTGAGCAAAGAAATCGCCGAAAGCAGCACAACTGTAAGCGATACCGACGTACTGGCTGTATTGAACGACCTGACAAAGGTCTTGCGCCGGCATTTGGGGAACGGCGAAATTGTCCGCTTCGGCGACTTCGGTACCTTCCAGATAGCCCTCACGAGCGACGGCGCGGAAACGGCGGAAAAGTTTCGCGTATCGCTTATCAAAAACCCGAAAATAGCTTTCCGTCCGGGCATTGACCT
>JAITAY010000224.1 GCA_031283915.1 Tannerella sp. | reverse complement strand
TCCGCGCCGTTTTGTGCGGTTATCTTTGCGTTTTGCAAGTCGATTACAAGCCTTGCAAGCGAATCCCTTATTCTGTCTACCGTAATTTGCCCCGGAAGAATCTCCGTAAATCCGTTGACTTGAACAAAATCCGTCCGCTCTCCCTCAAAGGCGCTGTTAAGGAATCCAACCCACAGATAGTAATAGCCGGATTCCGAATACATGTTTATCTGCGTCTCGCTTAAACAGAATATCCCCGTTGTGTTCGCCCTGTCAACCTTTGCATACAGGTAATATTTCTTTGCATCGTCGAGCGGTGGAGAATGGAACTCCGGCAACTCCCGGAATTTATATTCGTTATCCGCATGGCTTGGAGCCGTGTCGTTGATGCCGAGCGTCATGTGCTGAATGACAGCATCGGGGGCAGTCAATATCTTTGTGTCATTGTTAAATACCACATGATATTCAACCGGATTCGGGCTGGTCATTCCGTCAACAAAACGGAACTGCAAGCCTGCATCGCCGAAAAGCGCCATCATGGACTGAATCGTAATCGGGGTAATCGCTTCGGTAAAGTTTGCATTCAGTCCGGCCAGAGCCGCCTCCTGCATAACGGTAAGCGTCTCGACCGCATCGCGCCAGGTTCGTTTGTTATACAGGATGGATTCTCTCCGCGCGTTTTCAATAAGCACTTCACTGGAGTTGATTTTCTGCAACTGGCTTACCACTGTCCCCGATATGGCCATGTTCGACAGTTCAAGTACAGGGGAATACGGACGCCGTACAAAGTCTTTGATTCCAACGATGCGAATCAGTACGGGCGTCTGTTGAAACTGACTGTCCGTGAACGACACGTAACCCCCCAAAACAATCTTTCCGCCCACATTCAGCCAGTTCTGTTTAGACCATATCCCGTCCAGTTCGCCGGTGAAGGTGAAAGGCTGTTCTTCGTGCTCATACAAATACCTTGCCCCTTCGCGGAACATGTCCCATGACGCGCCCGTTTGCGTGGCATTGTTTGATATGTACGCATCGGGAAGCATTACACCGTAAACGGCGTATGTATCTCCGATTACCGGCGCCCAGATTGCATTCGGATATTTTTGCCCCTCGAACTCGAACGGCACCAGTTCAAATCGTCTCTCTGAATGAACGTACTTTTGTATTTCAAATTCCTTACCCGTCAGAATACCTGTCTGAAACATGACGGTCATTTTTTCGCCGTCAATCAGGCAGTCCTCAAAATCCAACTCTGCCGGTATGCTGCTGTCGATAATATCATAGAGCTTTTTATCCGCATCCACAACATTTACGGCTGAAACTGTCCCGTTTCGCATCGGATAGATATGCGGGCAGTCCAGACTGTCCTCGTTCCCGATGACAGGCGATACATCCGCCCTTTGAATGGAAAGCCCGTATGTATCCGTCTTGTAAGTACGTCCTTCATAAGTGAGCGTCTGGTTTTTCGGCAAAAGAAGTTCGGAAGAGCCGTATTTTGATACGTCAATATTTCTTTCCCCTCCCTGGGTGTACAGTATTTCAACCCGTCGGGCATCTCCATAATTCGCACGGCCTACGCCGGGCAAAAATCCGTTTCCCCTGCCGTAAGACAGCGGTAAAGGATTGTCCTTATTGTGCTCTGCCTTGCGCAAATGAATGGTTTTGCCGACAAATTCCCATTCCGTATTAAACTCGTCGGCAATCAGGTTCAAAGCCTCGCTGCAAAAGTTATGACTGTACGAAAGCGGCTTTTGCGTAGCGGCAATACACTCGCCCGCCGACCAGCCGCTGTCGCGCATGTTCAGATTTTCAACCAGCAGGCCAAGATGCTCCTGCGGAGTGGCCATAAAACTGAATTTCAGCTTCTTTGTTACCGGATGCCGCACCTTCCACTTGCCCGGGTCGGCCTGTTCGGTCTGCATGATGAGAGTGTACTCGAAATTGCGTGTCCCGTTTTTCCTGAAATTCTCTTCCGATTTGAGCGTATAGGTCTGCCCCTGATATTCACAGTACGAACCGACCGGAATTTCTTCAAAATCAGGCATGGAAAAATACAGCGTGAGCGTATTTTCTCCGCGTATCGCTCTGTAACGGTAACTGTTATCGTTTTCGAGCACTTCAATATCGTATTCTCCGCAATGCAGTATCATGGCCGGTATGAGGTAAAAATTAAACTCAACGTAAACTGATGGAATACGGCAGTACGCACATAAAAACTTTCCGTGGAACAGCTTTTGTAATAGCACTTTAACACCTCCGTTCCTGCCGTCAGGTTACGGAGATTCGGACGAACCAGGTCATACAGAAAGGCGTCACGGTTATTCCAAAATTCGGCGATACTGTTGGCAGCCATCAGCATGTTCAACCGTACTTCCTTTGATTTGTATTTCACCTGCCCGTCGTCGTACACCACGCCATGCCGGTTATCAACCGACTGCGTAAGATTGTTTTTCACCTCCGGAGCACGGTATATCTCCGCTCGCCAGTCGCCCGTCACGCCAATACCGTAATTTCTTATATTCTTGCCATCCAGAAGGATTCCGAAATTGGGCAGCACATACGTTGACTGCGGGGGCGAATAGCTGTACGATGCGGCCAGCGGGAAATCGTTTTCAAACTGCAACGAGAATACGCGATAATCGCCGCTGACGGTTAAATTCGGCTGCGCAGAAACCCTCAATTTATAAGAACGGTCTATTTCCGGAAACTCAAACACGTGGTATGCCCCATCGTTCAGCCTGTCAAAAAAGGCATCTATACCGGACTTCCCATGTTCGCATACAAACCGCAGGGAACATTTCATCGTATCAAGTACCGGCTCCGACAAATCCACCTCAATCCCGTCTTCTTCCGGCCAGTCATTGGCCGGTACCTTTTTCAGGGAAGGACAAGTTATCAGTTCCCGATACGAACCGCCCGACGAAGCAATGACCGAAACCCCGTATTGCGTGTATCCGTCTATTTCATCTATGAGTACATTCTGTTTCATTTTTTCAATACAATACCTCTGTCTCTTATATCTTCCATCACTGTTTTCATATCCGTTATACCTTTCTCGACGCCTTCAAGCCTCCGGCAATATGCCGTATTACTTTCTATGCCGGCCAGATGC
>JAITAY010000152.1 GCA_031283915.1 Tannerella sp. | reverse complement strand
ATAAAATATCGGACAACTTGTGTAAGCACTTTTTCTCTATCCGAAAATCTTCTACCTCTGATAAATATTCCTGTATTGTTTTCATGACGCAAAGTTAATATTTTCGTGCGTTTGCCCTGGTTTCTTTCGCACGAACTTTTTTGCGAATGTATGCCTTTTTTGCGAAATAACACGCTCAACAGTTACTTTTTATCGGGCTATGCTCGCGGTGTTGGGGGACTTCGTAGCCAAGTTTGAAACACGTTCCTTACGACCTTATTGTTCCGTCACGTTACGTGTTTCATCGGAATACGGTAATAAGCAAAGCTCCTTTCCCTCGAATCCGTGATTCGATCATTCGCTTTCGGTTGACCGAAAGCGACCAAATATTCATCCTATATCATTCAGCCAAAAAAAAGGCAAACCCAAACTATCAACAGCTTAGGTTTGCCAACGGGTTTTTTAATCAATGTAATCATAATTCAATCAGAAAACATGCTACCTGTTAAAAAACGCATGAAAAAGTCTCAAAGAATATCATCTGTTTCGTTCCAGACTCTTTCACGACTCCCTACATAATCAATATTCAATTCCAGTCATCAAAAGAACCTTTTCTCATTTAACGTACAACCATTTTGGAAGTCCTGCCGTTGAGCGTAACAAGATAAAATCCCACACTCAAGGGCGTCCGGACTGTTTTGCCTGCTGTGACAGGGAAACGCTTTACCAGCGCTCCGGTCAACGTATATATCTTTGCTTCGCCGTCGGCGACAGAAGTAATGTATACGCCTCCGTCTTCCGCCCATATCCGTGTCGATTCCACCTGTTCGTTACCCACCGGAATCTCGACGCCATTCACCTTGAATATAATCCGGATATCTTCCCGTATAGCCGGTACCCGTACACGAAATACCTCGTCACCCAGCGGTGTGACGTATACTTCATCGGGCGACAGTCGACGGTCGGTTGAGACACTCAGTACGCCGCCTGCGTAGGGGCCGCTTAACGTTACGGTAAATATAAAATCCTTTCCGCTTTTCACGAAATGCTCCCCGGGCAGCGGATAGGTGGTGATGTGCTCGCAGGCAGGGACAGACACTTTCCGATCAAGGTTTATGTCACTTCCGCCGGCCGGTATAAGGACTTCGAACTCATCGCAACCGCCCGGCTCCCTGAACAGAATCAGGTCTTCCAGGTTGGCAATCTGAAACGGTGTAACCGGCAGCCAGGCATTTTCCCATGAACGGCCATGCGTGAAGCTGCGCAACAATCCGGGCGAACCGCCGCGGATATGAAGATCCATTTTGCCCTCATACTGGGTCGTACGGGGATAATAAACCATTTCACTTAAATCCGGATTGTTCCAGAATTTGAACCAGACGGATGTAGCGCTCGGCAAGGAAGGCGTCGAAATCACGATTGCGCCCGAATCGCCTTCCAGGTGGTCAGGCACCCTCAGCGTCCGATAGGTAAGCGTAAGTTCCGTAACGCCTTTCGGAAGCACCATCTTTTGCCACTGGCCGCCGTCCTTTGCGACAAGATATTTCTCGGCCAGCCCCAGGTAGGTAACGGTTACTTCCCGATCAAAGCCCGTTTCGGGCACCGTTATCGTGAACGTCTTTTCGCAACCTTCGAACCACTCGCTCGGCGAAGCGCCGGAAGCGCAGGTATTACATACGGGCGGCATCACATGAACGGGTGGAGCCGCCGCCTGCGTCACTTTTCCAATGGCCTGCTTCGAACAGCCGGAACCACCCGGGGCTAAAGCGCCAAACAACCACACTTCAAAGTTATACACCTCCTCGACGGCTTTGCTGTTCCACGGAAGGGTCAATGTATAGAAAGCCGAATCGCCGGCGGCAGAGACCTGCGGAACTACGTTCTTACCGCCCAGTGAAGCCGGCAGCCGTATTTCCAGGGCTTGCACCTTTTCTGCATATTGCAGATGTTCTCCGACGATGACCAGCGTCACTTTGCCGCCCTGGAAATCCAGCGTCGCCGGGATGGGCGCTATCCCGTAACCGATATGTTCGTCGGGACTGCTGCAACCACTGCCGGGATTGAGCCGGGGGATTCTCACTTTGAAGCCGCCGAACTTTTCTTCCATCGGGTTTGACAGGTTGTTTTGAATCACGCCGGGCTTCAATCTTACCGTATAGTTACCGTCGTCGAATGTAACCGGAGACCGGGCGGTGACCCGTATGAGATTTCCGGATTCAACTGCAGCCTTCCATGCGGAAGCAGGGAGCGCCGAACCGTTTTTGATTATTTCAATCAAGTTGCCGATGCTCGTATTGTTTATGATATTGCCGGGAGCCAAGCCTCCGGTATCATAAATCTCGTCGGCTATCCCGTTGCTTGTGGAACCATTCGTCTGGAGAGTGAAAGTAAATTCCGTCTGCGACGAAAGGAAGATGCTGTCTACCGGCAAATCGTACTTGAAGTGAAACACCGGATAAGGCGTATTTACGTTAAACATAACGCTGGCCGTGGCCGAGGGAGCGCTTGTTTTTGCTCCGTTCCGGTCGCTGGCAATATCCGTTTTGGCATACATTTGTATGCTCCGGCCGTTGGTCAAGGGAGGAACAGCCGGCGTCAGGGTAAACGTCCACGTATTGGAAGGCGCCGTGCCGGAAGGAGTCATGCCCGATACCGTGCCCGTACCGGCCAGTACCTGAATGTCCGCATTGGTCAATCCCGATACGGGACGGTCAAATTTCACGGTTACGCTGAAGGGTGAAACATTCGTTTCGCTGACAGAGGGAATCAACACCGGAGGTGGCATCTGCAATTTCACAACATGAGTAACAAACGGAATCGGCTTGATCATCTCCGGCGGTACGTTCTTCGCGTCAAAGCGCAGGTATCCCGTATAATCGCCGGCCGGTCGTCCCGGTTTCAGTACGGCTTTCACGCTGAAAGTGGCACCGACGGAAAGATAGGATCCGCCCGCATCACTCTGCAACGCATTCGTCAATGCCGCCTGAATGGCCGCATTCAGCGAACCGCCGTTCACATCCGTATATTCATCCGCCGTCACCTGAATGGCCGGACTGTACAATTTCTGATTTCCCGTATTTTCGAAATACAGTGTCACCGCTTTGGTAATAGCTTCCGCTGAAGTATACCCTTGGTTCAACGCGCTTGTGTCGCCCGGCGACGACGTGCTGTATTCCTTGACCTCGATGGTCGGGATAAACGTCGGCGCATGTAATTCCACTTGAAGTTTGGGCACAATGCTCGCTGTCTTCGCTACATATTCAAAACCCCGGTCGTTCTTGGCATCCGTAAAGAAGGTGACCGGGAAAGACAGCGTTGCATACTGTTGCAAGATCGGTTGACCGCTCTCGGGGAGATTCTCGGGGAAAAGCGCCGCATCCGGATATACCCTGGTCGTTCCCAGGAACAGCCGGCGGGGATCCAGTTCCGGCGTAAGATTCGTGATGGCTGTATTGACCGCCTCGTTATCATGCAAATCCAGGTACATGGTCGTATTCCGCCGTTTACCCGTACTCGCATCCGGTTCCGTATAAACCGTAAACTTGGTCGTTGTCGTGTCGCCGACGTAAACAATCGTTTTCATCGAACCCAGTTGAGCGCCGGTGGGGTTATAACTGGCCGCGGTGATTTCCGCAGGAGGCAACACCACAATGGTTCCCACCTGACCGGAGGCGCCGCAGCCTCCGCCGATACCGGCGCCATGATCGCCCCCCCAGGACTCCACATGTCCGCCGTGAATCAATACGGTAAAATAAGCCTGGCTGGCATTACTATTGCTCCAGCCCCCGCCGATACCGGCGCCATGCGACCCGGCAATACCGATGACGGTGCCACTCCGGATGACTACATTTCCGCCGCTGCCGCCATAATTGCCGGCGCCAATACCGGCAGCGCTCCCGTTACCGGCTATTTCTTCGACTCCTACGGAGGGATCGGTCTTCGGGCCATAATTCATGAAAGGATCTTTTACCACATCATACGGTCCTCTCGTATGAGCCGGATTATTGTTCCCGTAATAATCTCTCGAGTCCGAACTCCTGGCCGTCAACTTTCCCGGCCCTTCAATATAGACGGTCGAACCTTTCCAGACTTCCAAGCCGGCTCGACGACCGTCGGCGTTGTTGCCGCTCCTGACTCCACGGCAGCTATAGAGGTAGTTTTCACCTTCCAGCTTCACCTTTACGATCGAACTCCACGGCTGCGTGTCACTCACATCGGTAGTTCCCTTATCCGCACTCGGATTGCCGTTAATCAAAAAAGCGCCGGCATCTATACCCCTGGTTTGAAGACCTACATTTTCCAATATAACGGTGACTTGTTTCAGGCCGCTGGCTACTTCGATCCCATGATTAGTTTGTGCATCGACCATCGACGCCGGTGTGCCATTGAAGTGACCTGTAATTCGGTAGGTTCCATTTTGCGTGATTCGTAACGGGAACGACAGCGAGCTGTTCAGTGTCGTCGCAGTTCCGGGTGCTAACGGAGTAGCCGCTTTCCCTTCCGGAAGAAACAGGCACAACATTCCGGCGAACAGACATGCCTTCGTGACGCTGTTACGCCATCCCCTGCCAAAAATGAGTGTGATTAATTTCATATTTTCTTATTTTTAATGGTTGTCATTTTCTGATATTAATAAAATCCATGTACCTTGAAGACGCCGCCGCGGCTCAGTCTGACGATATGAATCCCGAAAGGTAAAGACGTCTGAACGGTTTCTCCTGCCGTTATCGGAATATTTTTCAGCAACATCCCCGACAAAGCATATATCGTTGCTTCATTGTCGCAGGCGGAAGTAATATACAATTGTCTGCCGGAAGTCCGGACGTGTGTCTTTTCGATGCCGGTATTCCCTGTAATATCTGCTGCCTGCAACGTGACGTGTATCGACTCGCGTACAGCGCGTATATGCACGTCATAGCTGCCGTCGCCATTACGTTCGACGATGACGCCTATCGAATCGGGCAGATGCCGATCCGTTGTTACCACCGGTTTCATGCCTGCATAAGGTCCGGTCAGTCTCACTTTGAAGAAAAAATCCGAACCGCTGGGGAGGCTGTAGACGCCGGCCATCGGCGAAGTTTCGATATGCGCTACCTCCGGCAGGGTCACCCACCGTTGAATGGTTATGTCAACGTGGGTCTTCAGAGGAATGACAATCACCTCGCAGCCGTCCGGCTCGCGGAACATCACCTTTTCTCCGGCATTCGACAGTTCGAGTATGGAAGCCGGCGACCAGGCATTATTCCAGTATACACCGCCGTCGAAACTGCGTTGCAGATAGGGAGAGCCGCCACTCAACAATTTGAAATAACCGGAATACCGGGTCGTGATGGGGATATAAACAATATCTTCCGCTTTCGGACGGTTATATAACCGGAACCAGTAAGTAACGCCCGGCAAACCGTCCGGCGTGATGACAATACCGGCCGAGTCGCCTTCCAGTGCAGCCGGTACGGCCAGCGTACCGAACGAGAACGTCACGTCCGTTTGTCCGGCCGGCAGCGTCATTTGCGCAGGCAGACTGCCGCCGTCCGGCGCAGTGAGGTAATCCGACAACCCTTTGTAGGCAAGGGTAATTCGGCGGTCGGAAGCGGCAGCCGGATACGTTTGGCTGAAAGATTGCCGGCAACCCTCGTACCAGTTTTTCGAAACTTGTATCGAGAAATGAATCGTTCTTTGCACCGCCTGTTTGCCGAGGTTATTCGTCAGCCGGTCGCCTTTGAAAAGAACCGTATAATCACCCTGTCCGAAATAATCGTCAATCGTCACGCGGGTTCCCTGGATGTTGAGATTCCATCCGGTATAAAGCGTGCCGTTCCGGCGGATTTCAAACAAGCCGGCCATATTCGTATGATTCGCTGCGACTCCGTCCACAAAGAAACGGTCGGCATCCGTACCGGTGCCGGAAGGAAGAATATCGAAGAAAAATCCGTTCATACCGGAGAGAAACGTCGTTCCGTCCGCTACGCTGAACGTGATGACCGGCCGATCGGTATGATAAGTTATCCGAATCGTATCGGAATTCCTGAAAGTAGCGGCGCCATGCTCCTCCTGCGCGGCGCCCTTGCGTACGAAGATTTCGATCTGCTTTCCGTCCGGAGCGGCAGGGTCTGGCGTTACGTCAAACGTCCAGGCGGTGGCGCGTACGGGCGTTCCCGACGGATTGGACATGGCCATGCCGGAAACCGTTCCGCCGTCCACGATGACATCGGCCGCCGTCAATCCCGATACCGGCACGCCGAACGTCGCCGTCAGGCCGAACGGGTCGCTTCCGGCCGCCGTAATCGCCGGCGTCAGCGTCAGTACCGGAGGATTCAATGTATATGCGACAGGCAATATATACGTCCTGGTGGCGGCCGGCAAGGTTCCGTTCTCTGCCGTCACGGTAAACGCCGTATTCGTGCCGGCGGCCGGGAGCATCGGCGTTCCGCTGATTTCCCCGGTTGTAAAATCAAAGCTCAGGCCGGCAGGCAAGGGGACATTGATGTCAAACGTCGGCGCCGGCATTCCCGTAGCCTCTATCTTGAAAGAATACGGAATATTTACGTGTGCAACCGGCAGCGTATCCGTAAGGGTCGTGATATTCGGTGCAACAGCCGGGCCTGTGGAACGGATGATCATCGAATAGGTTTTCGAATCGACGCCAACTGCATTGCCTGCCTGTATGGTAAAGCTGGCGTATTCGGCTTTCACGGGCGTTCCGAGGATCATTCCGGCCGTCGGATCCAGCGACAAACCGTCCGGCAATTTCCCGGAAATGATCGTAAGAGCCGGGGTCGGCTTCCCTGTCACCGTAAAGGAAACGGGGGTGACAGGGGCGCCGAGTACCCCGTCGGGTAACGCTCCGGCAAGCGGAGCCGTAATAGCCGGTGTCACCGGCGGGTTGATCACAACCGTACATGATTTCGTGTCGCTTCCGCCTCCATTGACCACCTTCACCTCAAAAGAGAAGGTTCCCGTTGAGACAGGCGTCCCGTGCAGCCGGCCGTCCGCTTCCAGTACCAGACCCGGAGGCAGACTGCCGCTACTGATGGATAATGCAGGCGCCGGCGCACCGGAAATAACCAAGTGATTATCGTAAGCCACCCCTGCCCAGCCATCCGGCAAAGTGGCGGCGCCAAACTGCGGCGCCGTAGCCGGGCCTATACCCAGGTGAATGACGACCGGACGGCTTGCCCGGTCTGGCGTCTGCACGCCGGTGGAAGGCGCTTCACAGAATAACTTCAGCACATACGCGTCATCCGCCAGGCCGGAAGGAATCGGAATGTTCACCGTCCCGGAAGACGCCGTTGCTTCGGCTACTTTTGAATAATAGAGCGCGTTCCCCCCCTGTTTCTCGAGTACGCAGGAGATATACCTTCCCGTACCGGTACTCAGTCCCGAATAATTCAGCGACAGCGTACTCCCCGGCGCTGTATTTTTATAGGCTCCGTCGTCGGACGAACCGAGTGTAAGTCCGCTGCTGACCAGTGTCAGCTTCAGCGTATCGGAGGTGGAATGGGATACCGCGGTCAGGGGCGCAGCGGGTGACCAGGCCGGTTTGTTTGCATCCGAAAACAGGACGACCGAATCTTTCGACAGGTGCAATGCCGGACGGATGCGTGCCGGCAAGCCGTTACTCAATCCGTCAAATGTGTCGACAAAGCCGCTCGCATCCACGTAAGATACATATCCTGCAAAAGGCCCCGTGCTGTGGGTGCGGAGCAACCAGCTGTCCGCAACGTCCCAGGGGTCAGCCGTATTTTCATACGAAGCCGCATAATCCGTATTGAAACCCTGACGGTCGGCTGCTCCGGTAAAGAACAGGCTGTCTTCCGCCGCCGGCAGGAACACATGATCCTGTGTCGTAATACCGTCCGGGTCTTTCCCGAATCCCACGGTCGGATTGGCTACGGACGAAAGCACAATGGCCTTTTTCTCGTCCGCCGAAAAATAATCCGTTTGTACAGGCGTCGTCGTTGAACCGTTGTAGAAATCGGATTCCAGCCATGCCCTCAGCGTCGAATTGCTCCAGGTCACCGAGGATGCGGATCCGTGATAGGAGTGGCAATCCAGTATTTCGCCGGCAACGAGCAGCAAGCCCTGGGCATTCTCTGCCAGCACCCGCCACGTCACCGGTTCCAGTGCAAAGTAGGAATTATACGGCTGGGGCGGATTCTGCCCGTCCCGATGCCGGTGATCCTGTTTCAATACATAAGGATCCGTGGGCGGAGGGATGTGGAGCCTTCCTTGCGTACATCCCAGAAATTTCCGGGGATATTGCCCAAAAAACACCTTGTGTCCCACGGCCTGCCGTGCATTACCTGCATAAGGTTGCGCGAGTGCCGGTTGACCTGCGATTCCCATCCAGGCAGCCAGCGTCGCGCAACACACCGGGACGCTTTTCGCGAAGGTCGTTTTCATAGCTTTCTTTTCCCGGTGATGGTTCTTCCATATAGTAAAAAGTTTTTTCATATTAATACATTAGTTACACTCGTTCCGATCATTCCATTTGTGCAATGAAGATTCGGTAAGCCGGCCGCCAAGCATGACGCCGTACCGTGAAGATTCCGGAAGGCCGGAACTGTCACACGACAATCCCGGCCCAAATATGAAATCAATAAACTTAATACCCCCTTATACAGGATTGTTACTGTTGCTCATATATTTTAACTCTCCGATGCTTTCTTTCTCCATCTATTTGCTTTTTCCTAATCTTAATGCATGACAAAATTAGGGCATCTTTTTTCCCCGGAGTTTGTCCAATCTTGCTTTTTTTATTCCTGCCGGACAGGCTAACATTCAGTGGATGCAGCAAATGGGAGATTGGGAGAAGGATTTCGATGATGTGAAAAAAGGGAATGATTGAAACAGGGAGATACGGAGTTACACGGAGATTTTTTTTCGCTGTCGGCCGCCGTATTTTCCGCGTCTCCGTGTGATTGTGCCATTCCGGTATGGATTTTCCGACAGTTTTATTTCGGTTATACTGCGCGCGGGAAGATTTTGCGCAACAACAGGTAGTTATATTGCGCGCGGTACAGTTTTGTGCATTGCCCGTCAGCATAGAAAAGGGCATCCGCCCACCCGCCTTTTTATCCGTCAGTTAAAACTCAATGTCATCAAGTTAAGATTTTGTTTCCGGCATCCCGTCAGGGATGCATCGCTCGGTAGATAAACCGGTATAACCCTATATTGCATCCTGTTAAGGATGCATCCCTGACGGGATGCGGATAGAGACGTTGCAAAAAGGCTACCGGGCGATGCATCCCTGGCGGGATGCTCTGCTACCGCCTTTTAGCGCTTCACTTGATGACATTGGGCTTTAGCCGACGGGCAAGAAGGTGTGTGGGCGGATGCCCTTTTCCATGCTGACGGGCAATGCACAAAACTGTACCGCGCGCAGTATAGCTACTAACTACCCCTTTATGAAAACTATTTCGCGCGCAGTGTAATATGTATACC
>JAITAY010000066.1 GCA_031283915.1 Tannerella sp. | reverse complement strand
TTATCTTACTTATCCGCCAGGAACGAAAGTCAAAACATGGGATGCAAATACGGTTGAGTATGAAGAAACCGTAAAGAAACAGTGGGCGAAAACCGGATTTGATCCTAAAAACACATCCGGGAATCAATCCGTGGAAAAGACCGTTTCACTCCGTCCCGGCGAACAGGCTGTTGTGTTTGAGCACAAGGGAGAAGCGTCCATAACAGCCCTTCAACTCAAGATGGAGCCGTTTAATCCGGGAACCTTTTACCATACCCACATCCGGATTCAATGGGATGATTTGCCGCTTCCGGCGGTGGATTTGCCGGTCAGCTATTTCTTTGGCGGCGGAGGCGTGAAAGACAACAAGTGGAACGATGCGTTTTATTCGCTTCTCTTCGGATTTGACGCTCAAAATCACAGCGCTTACTGCTATTGGCCAATGCCGTTTTGGAAACGGGCAACCATCAGCCTTGTCAATAATTCTACGGAAAACATCGCGTCGCTGACGTGTCATACCTCATGGAAGCCTGCTTTAGCGCTCAGTTATCCGAGAAAAGAAACGGGATATTTCCGAACAAAGTTGACCCGGGACAGCAGTCCGGGTGGTGGTTTGTCGCGGCAGGATTTCGCAAAACCGTATGCCAATGCTTTTTACGAAAAGGGGCATGGTCATGTTGTAGCCGTCAATATATGGTCGGGGAATTTTTGGGAAGATGGGGATGAATTTACGTATATAGACGGGAACCGTACGCCGCAAATACATGGCGATGGCACGGAAGATGATTTTAACCAGGGTTGGGCTGGTGCACGATATCAGAAACCGCTCTGGGGCGCGTTGGAAAACGGCGTTAAAGGAGCATACCGGATACATCTGAATGAGCCCTACATTTATTACAACTCCATCGACATGCGTTTTGAATACACAAACACTATTAACAGGAGCGAAGACAGACCGAGAAAAAGAACCGGAACGGACAGTACAAAAATTGAAACCGAATTTGTCGTTTGGTATTACCAATCGTCTGAAGGTTCTGCGCTTACGCTGACCGATAGCGTGGATGTGGGAAATCCGGACAGCGAAAATATGCATGCGTACAAGATTACCGGACAGAGGGATCTGAATACGCTTACCCAAAGTTACGACAGTTACGAAAGTGCGGATGATTACGATGTGGTTACAGACGACGGACGCTCGTTCGACGGGTATTGCGAATTTAAAGTGAAACTCTCTCCCCAAAACAAGGGCGTGCGCCTGAGAAAAAGAATCAACAGAACAGGAAACGGGATACAGACAGCTACGGTATATGTGGACGGAAAAAAAGTATCGGCGCCTTGGTATATTTTAACCTATTCCGAGCAGGCAAACAGAAAAGAACGCTCGTTCGACGGATGGTTCGACAGCGAATTTGAGATACCCGTATCCCGTACCCAAGGGAAGAAACAGGTTAATATACGTGTAGAACATGCCCAGTCAACTAAAAATGAGCTTAACTCATATTATTATTGGATCTATTGTTATCAATAAAAATGTTATAAGGATGAAAAAAGAACTGTTCATTGCCGTATGTGCATGTTTTAGCATCATTACGCATGCGCAGACAATCGAAAAAGTTTTTCCCGGTATCTGGAAAATTACTTACGGACAACCGGAAAAATACTTGCCGACCGATTTCAAAGAGGCTCCGGCAGTCGAATCGCTGTCAAAACTTCCCGACCGCGACGTTGCGCCTTTTGATCCGGGCGCCATACGATTCAGGGAAACACCTAAAGGCGTTGTTGCCGGATGGGATATGGAGTCATCCGAGCAGATATACGGTTTCGGACTTCAGGTCAATACTTTCCGGCAGCGTGGCATGCGAAGGGATATACGTTGTAACAGTTGGACGGTTGGGAACGTGGGTTTCAGCCATGCTCCCATGCCTTTTTATATTTCGTCCAAAGGTTACGGCGTGCTGGTCAATACAGCCAGGTATGTCACATTTTATATGGGATCGCAAAACAAATTATCCAAGGCGACCGGCTTGGCGCGGGAACTGAAAGAAATCATGGAACAGCCGGGAGCATCGCCTGTCGAGTTGTATAATCGCGCCTATAAACCATCCGACGAAGTTGAGATTGTGGTAGAAGGGACAAAAGGGATGGAAATCTACATTTTTGACGGACCTTCCATGATACAGGTCATTCAGCGTTACAATCTGTTTTCCGGGGGAGGCGCTATCCCGCCACTTTGGGGATTGGGACTGAAATACCGTGCGAAGTCAACATTCAACGATCAACAGGTGGTGAAATTTGCCCAATATTTCAGGGACAAACACATTCCCTGCGACATGTTCGGTCTTGAACCGGGATGGCATTCGGCGTCCTACTCCTGTTCATACGCATGGAACCCTAATAATTTCCCCGAACCGGATAATTTTCTCCGTACCATGCATGGGATGGATTATAAATTAAACCTTTGGGAGCATGCTTATGTACATCCCACTTCCCCGATTTTCGAACAGATACTCCCTTTTTCGGGCGATTATGCCGTATGGAAAGGCGCTGTTCCTGATTTTATTACCGGGGAAGCGAAGGAAATTTTCGGATCTTATCACAAGCAACATTTTATTGATGAGGGGATTGCCGCTTTCAAACTCGACGAATGTGATGCGGCTTATTATCACATGGCGGACGGCGAATGGAGTTTCCCTGATATAGCTCGTTTCCCGTCCGGTATTGACGGCGTTCAGTATCGCCAGCTGTTCGGTTTGCTTTATCAAAAAATGATCTGGGAACTTTATCGTAAAAGTAACCGGCGAACCTTGCTCGAAGTGAGGGCGTCTCATTTGTTTGCCGCTCCGTACGGTTCTGTTTTGTACAGCGATATGTACGACCATAGTGATTATATCCGAATGATTCTCAATGCCGGTTTTTCGGGAATCAACTGGTCTCCGGAGGTTCGGCAGATGGTATCGGAGGACGATTTGATCCGAAGGTTGCAATCTTCGCTGATGTCTGCACACATGGTGGTGGATTGCTGGTTCCTGAACAATCCGCCGTGGTTTCATTACGATAAAGAAAAGAACAATAACAATGAGGTATTACCGAATTATCCGGAACTGGAACAAAAAGTGAAAAAACTGATTGAATTGAGAATGAGCCTTATCCCATATCTATATGCGGCTTTTGCCCGTTATCATTTTGAAGGAATCCCTCCTTTCCGCTCTCTGATACTGGACTACCCGGACGACAAAAATGTATGGACAGTCGAAAACCAATATATGATGGGTGATCAACTTATGTGTGCGCCGTTTATTGACGGCGTATCGGAACGGGAGGTGTATTTCCCGCAGGGCGTCTGGTATGATTTTAATCATCCCGGCAGAAAATACGGGGGAGGACAGAGCTGTACCATTCAAATGACCACCGGCGAGATTCCCCTGTTCGTTAAAGAAGGCGCCATTCTTCCGTTAGCCGATCCTGTAGAATATATTACTTCCGAAACGGTACTGGATATCACTTGCCGGGTGTACGGAAATCCTGAAAAATCATTCTTCCTGTTCGAAGATGATGGCGAAACATTCGATTTTGAGAAAGGAGCGTTTAACCGGATAGAACTAAGTTGGGACAAAAATAAAGGAAAAGTGACCGGGCAGGGAAAAAATAAAAAACAGCGGTATAAAGTATCGAAATGGATAAAAATGCAAGAAATAACAAATAACTAAGAATATATTTATGAAGTATAATCGTTTGTTTTTATTGGGACTGGCTTTATTGAGCGCTTGCCTGACAAATGCTCGGTCAAGCGGTATTTATTGGCCTGCAGATCAGGCATTCCCCTGTTTTGCTGCCCCGGCGGACACGCTGGATGGTTTCCCGATAGAAGATCCGGGGCTTACGCCGGAAGAAAAAGTGATGTTTACCGTTCTGCAAGGTTTGGTTAATAAGACGAAGCCGTCCGTCTTTCTGAGCGACGGCGATAATATACAGTATTGCCAGCATACCCTGCCGCGACTGTGGGATAGCAAAGGGAGGGGCGTTGTTCCCGTCAATTGGACGGTCAGCCCCGGATTAGCCGATCTTGGACCTCAGTTGTTGAATTATTTTTACAGGACGGCGACCCCGAATGATTTTCTGGCTTCGGGGCCTTCCGGATTAGGTTATACGCTGTTATATGATGCGCACAACCGTAAATGGTTCAATACGGGAGGAGAATCGTTCGACCGTTATCTGCAGTTGACGCAAAACTATCTGGAAAGATGCGGATTGCGTGTGATCACTGTTTGGGATGAGTTGAATGATGCCCAAATGGAATCGTATGCCTCTTTCTGTCGTTACCTTTATGGCGCAACGCAACAGGACTGGCAGAAACGCCCGGAAAAAATCCCCGCTTTTGTCAAGCATGACCGCCTGGCATTCTTGCCGAATTATCCCTGCTATACCAGTTCGACGGATGTTTTTATCCACATGAACAGGGATACGATTATGAATTTCGACGGATCGCACCCGATTTTCCTGACGGCTCAGGGCGTTTCGTGGCGAATGGGGCCTGACAGCTTAGTCGTTTTAAAAGAAAAACTGGAAAAACTGTTGCCCGGTAAGATTGTGTTTTGCCGTGGCGACCATTTTTTCGCCTTGTATAACGAAGCCAACCGGATGGATTTCAACCTGACACTTTTGTCGGGAATGGAGATTACATCAAGCCTGACTGTTACAAAACCGGAATATGCCGCCGATGGATCCTGCGCGAAGGAACGAAGCTGGATTTCCGCTTCGAAAGGTAAAAAATGGATTCGGTTCGATTTTAAAAAAGAGTATCGGATTGATCGTTATGTGATCCGCCATGCAGGAGTTAACGGCGCGGACCCATCTTGTAATACAAAAGATTTTACGGTCGAAGTCAGTTCCGATGGTAAAAAATGGATGACGGCAGACCGGCAAAAGGGAAACCTGTCCGATGTGACGGACCGGGATATCCTCCCCGTTCAAGCCCGTTATGTGCGGGTTCATATCACGGACGCGGGTAAGGATGGTATAGCCCGGATCAGCGACGTGGAGATTTACGGATCTGAAAACGTTTCCCCGTCATTCGGAAGCATTTCCCTGTCGCCGGAAACATTTGTCGCAAATAAATATTGATAAAATAATAATTTTTAACTATGGGAAAATCATTATGTACGATCCTTTTGGCGGGATCAATTATTTTAAGCTCTTGTATGGCGGAACGGCCGAAACATGAAGTTATTACAGGATTGGAAGCCATGGCCAAGATAGAACGGCTTCCGTACCTGTTTCCTCCGGGAACGAAGAAAAACAGGTTTATTTCGTATGATCCTTCGGGAGGTAACGGTTTCGGATTTTTCCAAAGTACATTTAAACGGTACGTGGACGACAAAGACGAACTGGTCATTTTTGACGCGTATGGCCCCGGATGCCTATACCGCCAGCAGATGAATATCTGGATTAACAGCGGGATCGGAAAGATGAGCGAAACAATCCGTATCCGGTATTATTTTGATCATGACACAATCCCGCTGATGGACGTTCCCGTAAAGGAATTTTTCAGGGGCGATCATAAGCCTGTAACCGATCCGTTTACTATGATGGACAAAAATATCCGTTTTGGTATCTGTTATTATCCATTCCCTTTTCGTGAGCATTTGAAAGTAACCCTTGCGGACACGCTCATTACGCGCTTGCTGAGTATCGACCACGACGAGGGGTGTAACTGGTATCAATATGATTACCTGACTTATCCGCATGGAACAAAGGTCAGATCGTGGACGCCGGACGACAATGAATATGAGGCGACGGTGAGAAAACAGTGGAATAATTGCGGCGCCGACCCGAAAGATACAGCAGGAAATGAGTATGAAGAACAGTGTGTTGCGCTTCAGCCGGGCGGGGAAGCGGTGATCTTTGAATCGGACGAAAAAGCTTCCGTCAGCAGTATAAATCTGAAGATTACACCGTACAATGCGGAAACTTTCTATAATACGTACATTCGTATGTACTGGGACGATTTGAATAAGCCTGCGGTCGATATGCCCGTCAGCTATTTCTTTGGCGGCGGAGGGCCGAAAGACGGTCAGTTGAAAAATTCGATGAGCAGCCTGCTCTATGGATACGACAGCACGCGTTTATACTGCTACTGGCCGATGCCGTTCAGGGAAAAGGCGAAAATTGTAATCATCAATAAAAGTAGTGAAACCATTACTTCCCTTACGTCAAAGATTGGATATAAACCGGCCTCCGTTTACGACTATCCCAATGACAAAACAGCCCGTTTCATGGCCAAACTGACAAAAGATTCGACGGATGGCGTATGGACGCGCAAGTTTGAAAAGCCATACGTGACGGCTTTCGAGGAAGAGGGACACGGGCATGTCGTCCTGATAAACATGTGGTCGGGCAATTTCCTGGAAGATGGAGATGAATTTACATACATCGACAATCAGCGTATGCCGTGGATTCACGGCGACGGTACGGAAGATGATTTCAATCAGGGCTGGGCGGGTTTTACTTACGACAAGCCTCTTTGGGGAGCCTTGAAGTCGGGCGTTAAGGGATCTTACCGTATTCACATGAACGAACCCTATATATTTTATGATAATATTGATATGCGCTTCGAACAGACGGGAGGTCTATACCGTATGCCGTCCATGCTGGATAGAAGGAGGCCGGGTACCAACGATTCTATCTGCGAAACGGAGTTTGTCGTATGTTATTACAAATCGGAATCAGGCAAGGCGCTGGCATTAAGCGACCGCTTCGATATCGGCAATCCGGACAGCGAAAAAGAACATTCCTGCAAAATCACCGGCAAAAAATGGGACGGCAAACTGACGCAGAGTTACGACAGTTATGATACGCAGGACGATTATTGCGTTATTGCCGACGACGGCGTTTCCTTCAATCAATCCTGCGAATTTGAAGCGCGTATTGATCCGAACAACAAAGGCGTGCGGCTAATGGCCCGGATCAACCGGACAGATAACGGAAAGCAGACAGGAAATGTCTATATCGACGGTGAACGGCTTCAGACTCCGTGGCACATTGTGACGTATTCCGGAATCCCACGGCAAAAAAACAGGTCGTTTGACGGCTGGTATGATTATGAATATGAAATCCCCCCGAAATATACGAGAGGGAAAGATAAGATCGCCATTAAAATAGAACATGTTCAATCGGACAGGAATGAATTAAACAGTTTTTATTTTGGGGTGTACAGTTATAAAAATGAAAATTAGAAACCAAATACAATATTACAGTTATGAAACATATCCGATTATTAATTATTTTTGCTGTTGTAATTTTTACAGCTACAGTTAAAGCGCAAAATGCCGGGCTTGTTTTGCAGGACGAATCCTTGCTGGTGGTTTTCGACCAGGGTACGGGCGCTCTTATCCGGTTGGAAAACAGGCAAACCGGCTGGGTAATAGAACGGAGGTCGGAGTTGGGGATCTCATTCCGCATGCACGTCCCGCTGGAAGAACGGCGTTATAATTTTGTGTGCGGACAAAAACAGAAAGTTAAAAAGGCGGAAAAAACTTCGGCTAATGAGATACGCTTGCAGTGGGGCGATCTTGAGAGTGAAAACGGGGGTGTGCTGCCGATCGACCTGACGGCTGTTATTACGCTCAAAGACGGTGCGCTGACATTTAACACAAGTGTTGACAACCGCTCAGAACTGACCGTCGAAACAATCGATTATCCTTATTTCGGCGATTTCAATCCTCCGTCAGGGAACGACCGCTTACATGTGCGTACCATGTGGTACGGCAACCTGGAATCGCAGGAGATCTATCCCAATTTCGGCAACTCGAAAGGTTATTGGGGCGATTTCGTCCCTACCAAAACGTTTGATTCTTTCCGCAGCCTCTTTTGCCTGATACAGGCGAACGGACAGGGTCTTTATGTGGAAACGCGCGACCCGACCCATCCTTATTTGATTGAATATACTTTTGAGCAATATCCCGGAAATGTGCAGTCGGTCAATTCGCTCGTGCCTCAACAGGACAAAATATCGGGTCTTCCGGTTCATATTGACTTCCGTACATGCCACTTTATTTTCACGCCGCCCGGTTCAACGAAAAAACTGGTGCCCATCGTTCTCCGAACATACGACGGCGCCTGGCATCAAGGCGTCGATCTGTATAAGGAATGGAGAAAAACATGGTTTAAACCGGCGTATCTCCCCGACTGGATCAAAGACGTTCATTCATGGCTGCAACTCCAGATTAACTCGCCCGAACAGGATTACCGGGTAAAATACAAAGAACTTTATCAATACGGGAAAGAATGTGCCGACCACGACGTGAAAGCGATTCAATTAGTTGGGTGGAATCTTGGCGGACAGGACGGCGGAGATCCGAATCAAAATACCGATCCCGGATTGGGAACAAGGGATGATTTGAAAAAAGCCATAGCCGATATAGAAAAATTGGGCGTGAGGATGGTTATGTTTGGAAAAATAAACTGGGGAGACATGACAACCGACTGGTATAAAAATGAATTGTATAAATATGCGGCAACCGATCCGTATGGCATACCTTATATACATGGCGGGTACAGTTATTATACGCCGACTCAGTTATCCGGAATTAATAACAGGCGGCGCGGAGTGATGGATTTCTGCGCTCCCGCATTTCAGGACGTCATTACAAAAGAGTTCGGGAAAGTCCTTGACTTAGGCGCTTCCGGATGGCTGTTCGACGAGAACTGCCACCATGGCGGCGTGAAATACAGTTTTGCCGCCGATCACGGCTATACGCCTCCAGGCTATATTTACGGAGCGGACATGCCGCTGGCCGCCAAAATGCGGGAAGCCGCCGATAAAGTGAACAGGAATTTTATCTTTGCCGGCGAAGGACACCAGGACTGGCTCATGCAGTATTATCCATGCTCCTATTTCCGGATAAACGGCGGTTCTACGGCTGTCGACCGTTATGTCGATCCGTATGCTCCGCTGGTAGTCGCCGTTACAGGAGTTGACGACCGCGAAAAACTCAACCTTATTTTGATGGCCCGCTACATCATAAGCTATGAACCCTATCATTTTAAAGGACATGTCAATGATTTTCCCCTGACGCTGGAATACGGGAAAAAGATTGACCGTCTCCGCCGTACATACAGGGATTATTTATGGGATGCGGAATTTAAAGACACGCTGGGCGCAAACGTAAAAGCCAACGGCGCGGTTCGCCACTCCGTATTCGTCGCTAAAAACGGCAAACGCGCCGTTGTGATGGTCAACATGGAAGAAAGCAAAAGCATCGACGCCGAATTGGAGATACCTCATTCCGGCAAACTGATGACAGCTTCGCCGGAAGATCCTTCGTTGCGCCCTTTTTCCCGAAACACAACGATCCCACCCCGTTCGGCAGTCGTCGTCATGGAGCAATAACCGGTCTTTCTGCAGAAGAATAATAGTCCGTGAATTATGCGAATTACTGATTAGGCATTAATTGGCATAATTCACGGACAGTCTTTTCCCGCCGCCTGAATTAAAAAATATTTTCGAATAAATTTGCATTGTTTGGATAAAAAAGATATCTTTGTGCTCCTTAACGTTCGTTTAAGGAGCAACGCAAAGAGGTAATGTGTTCATTCGCTTCTATATGCGGTTTCTATTTTAAAAAAACAAACAACATAAAACAATCAACACCGGAATGTATTTTAACACGAGTAAGCATATCAGATTAAAATAGAGCATATATATAATAATTTAAATGATTGTTTATGATTTTAAAAAGAATGATTTTCATGTTCGCATTGCTGACAAGCGCTTTGTACGGCAATGCAGCGGGATACCTTTCTGTCTCGGAAGAAAACGGGATAACGCAACAAACGAGAAAGGTAACAGGTAAAGTGTTCTCGAAAGAAGACAACGATGTCGTAATCGGAGCAAATATCCTTGTAGACGGCACAAGTATCGGTGTCATTACCGATATGGAAGGGCGGTTCACGTTTAATAATGTTCCGGCCGATGCAAAAACCATCACTGTTTCATTTGTGGGTATGACCTCTCAGACCCTTCCTGTCAAACCGGAAATGATTGTTTATCTGGAAACCAATTCAAAATTATTGGACGAAGTGATCGTAGTAGCCTACGGTACGGCGAAAAAGAGTTCGTTCACCGGATCGGCCGGTTTAGTGAAAAGCGACAGGATCGAATCCCGTCCGGTGACCACCGTCACATCAGCGCTGCTTGGAGCAACGCCCGGCGTTCAGGTGAGTACCGCCAACGGTCAGCCCGGTTCGGAGCCATCCATTTATATCCGCGGGCTTGGTTCCATCTCTGCAACCAACACACCGCTGATCGTATTGAACGGAATGCCCTACGACAACAGTATCAGCAGCATTAACCCGGCTGATATCGAGAGTATCTCCGTGCTGAAGGACGCTTCGTCGGCAGCCCTGTATGGCGCCCGTGCAGCCAACGGCGTTGTGTTGATCACGACCAGGACGGGAAACAAAGACAAGATAATCGTAAACGTGAAAGTGAACCAGGGCATCACCAACCGTCAGACGGCCGATTATGAGACGCTGGGCGTGGCGGACTTCCTGATGGTGCATTGGGAAAACACGCGCAACCAGTTAGTGACAGGCGGCATGGATCCCGTACTTGCCGGGCAGGACGCCGCCAGAAACCTGATAACCGGCAATCTGAAATACAACCCGTTTAACGTTCCCGACAACCAAGTGGTAGACGAAAACGGGAAGCTCAACCCCAACGCTAAATTTATGTGGGGCGACGACGTCAACTGGGTAGACGCTATCCAGCAGACAGGGAACCGTACCGACATAGGCATGAACATCAGCGGTGGCGGAACGAAATCCGATTACTATCTCTCCGCAGGTTACCTGACGGAAAAAGGATACATCATTGATTCCGGTTTCGACCGCTACACGATGAATACCAACGTGAACTCGCAGATCACCAACTTTCTGAAAGCAGGCGGAACGCTGTCGGCCAATCTCAGCAAGAGTTACGGCAACCAGGACGAGGGCAGCAACACCAACGGCAACCCGTTCCGTTTTACGCGCTACATCGGCCCTATCTATCCTGTCCACCGCCACGATCCCGACACAAAATCCTACCTGCTGGACGAGTACGGGCAGAAAATGTATGACTTCGGACAGATTGACGGTCGGGACTATCTCAGCGGATTCAATCCCGCTATCGAGTTACAGAACAGATACGAGGGCTACAAACGCAACACGATCAATGCCAAGGTTTACGCCGAAGTGCGTTTCCTTGACGGATTCAAGTTCACCGTGAACGGAGCAGTTGGCGCCAATGCCTATCTGAAGAATAACGCCGGCGTTTATTATCCGGAAAAGGATAACATGGAAACTATCACCTCGTCAAAAACGAATACCTTTACTACCACCTGGACGTTCAACCAACTGTTGTTGTACTCCAGAGACTTCGGCGCCCACCACGCGGACGCATTAGCAGGCCACGAAAGCTACGACTATGAATACAACTACCTGTACAGCGAGAAGAAAGGTATGCGCGTGGATAACGGCAACTACGAGTTCGGCAACTACAACGAATTGACCGATGGCTCCAGCTATACGCACACGTACAAGACGGAGGGATATCTGGCGCGCGTCAACTACGACTATGCCAACCGCTACTTCCTGTCGGCTTCGTACCGTCGCGACGGCACTTCGCGCTTCTACAAGGACGCACGCTGGGGTAATTTCTATTCCATAGGCGCAGGTTGGCGCATCGATGAGGAAGCTTTCATGAAGCGCCTTACCTTCATCGACCTGCTGAAACTCCGCCTTTCTTACGGAGAAGTGGGGAACGACAACATCGACACGTATTACGGCTGGCAGACCATGTACGTCCTCTCGCCCAACGGCCTGGAAGCCGGCTACATCCAGGATCAGGATATTCGTAACAAGAGCCTTCAGTGGGAGAAATCACAGAGCATTGATGCCGCGATCGAGTTCGAAGTGTTCAAGAGCCGCCTCGCGGGTTCGGTAGAGTTCTTCAACCGGCAGTCGAGCAACCTGCTCTTCAAGATCCCTCAACCTGTGGACGCCGGATTCAGCGACGCCTACGTAAATGCCGGTTCGATGTACAACCGCGGCGTGGAAATAGACTTTAACGGCCAGGCGGTAAAGACTGCCGATTTCGTATGGGCGCTGGGACTAAACGCCACGTTCCTGAAAAACAAGATCACCGAGTTGCCGGTGGAACCCTATAACGACCTGCCTCACAGGATAGAGGTGGGACACTCGCGTTACGATTTCTACCTCCGGCAGTGGGCTGGCGTAGACCCCGCTACCGGCAACAGCATTTACGTGCCCGACCCGTCTGCCGTTGAAGCCGCCTCTGCAAACCTTGTGGAAGTGGACGGTAAAACCTTCACCACGGAACTCGACGAAGCCTTGCGCGACTGGAGCGGCAGCGCGATGCCCGACGTATCGGGAGGCATCTCCACCAGTCTGTCGTGGAAAGGAGTCTCGTTCAGCCTGCTGTTCAACTACCAGTTAGGAGGACAGATGTATGACACGGGTTACAACAGTCTCATGACCGAAGCCTACGGATCGGCCCTGCTTGGCTCTACCCGTCACGTGGACATCCTGAATCGCTGGCAACAGCCGGGCGACCGTACCGACGTGCCCCGCATCGAGTTCGGCAACACCGACCTTTATGCCGGCAGTTCTACCCGCTGGCTCGTCAGCTCGGATATGCTGGAACTGGCCAATGCCACATTGAGCTACGATATTCCCCACAAATGGCTGAACAAGTACAGCGTGCAGGGACTGCGCCTTTATGCTTCGGGCGACAATCTGCTGCTGTTCACCCATCGTCAGGGCATCTACCCCCGTAAGAACATCTTCTCGGGCTATAGCGGCAACGCCGACGTATATCTCCCTTCGAGAGTCCTCTCATTGGGCCTTAATCTCACTTTTTAAAAACCGAAACGTTATGAAAACAAAGATAACACTGTTTGTACTGCTGCTGTCCCTGTTTATGGGCGGATGCAGCGAAGACTTCCTCGAAACGAAGTCTACCCAGAGCATCGACGAGAGCCTCGTATTCACCGACACCAAGAATGCCATGCTGGCCATCAACGGCTTGCACAAGCTAATGTGGACCCAAGACCTGAGCGGCACGGCTCCCCGCGGCGGCTTCGAGATGCTTATGATATGGATGGATATGCTGGGCGAAGACCTGGTATACACTTACGCCAACGCCCAGTACCAGAGTGAAGCCAAGTGGGTGACCCATCGTAACTATAGCGGTTCGGGGCACCTGCTGCACTTCTTCAGCCTGCTCTACTACTTCGTATCCAACGCCAACATGGTGATGGACAACATTGACAATGCCGCCGGCGCCGACAATGAAAAGAACAACATCAAGGGACAGGCCCTGTTCTACCGCGCTTTCGGTTACTTCTATCTCGTACAGCTCTGGGGCGAACGCTACTACGAAGGCGGCAACAATACACAGCCGGGCGTAGTGATGCGCAGCGACGGCGACCTGGGGCCTAAAGCACGTTCCACCGTAGAGGATGTGTACGCCCAGGTGAACAGCGACCTCGATGAAGCCATCCGCCTGCTGGCGGAAACCACCGTGGAACGCCCCAACAAGTCGCATATCCATGTGCACATCGCTCGCGGACTGAAAGCGCGCGTGTTGCTGGCGCAGAGTCGCTGGGCGGAAGCCGCCGAAATGGCGAAGCTGGTCGTAGAACAGTCCGGCGCGAAATTGCAGGACGATACCTACACCACGACGAAAGACCGCTTTAGCGACGCGTCGAACACCGAATGGCTGTGGGGATCGAACAAAGTAGCCGAACAGATTGCCACCCTGCGTTCCTTCCACGAATACATGTCGAACAACTTCCGTTCGTACAACGGCAACACGCCCCGCGCCATCTACAACCTGCTGTACGACAGGATAAGCCCTACCGACGTTCGCAAGGGAGTGTGGTTCCCCCGTGCGGCAGACAAAAGCTCAATGCCCCGTCCGCAGTACTCTTCCTACTCCGGCGCTCGCGTGGCCAACTATATGGCCAACAAATACCTGCTGGCCGACCAAAGCGCCGTCTTCGGCAACGTTCCTTTCATGCGCTTGCCGGAGATGATGCTCATCCAGGCGGAAGGCTATGCCCGCGCCGGCAAAAATACCGAAGCGGCACAAGCTCTCTATCCGCTGGCGAAGGGTCGCGACCCGCAGTATACGCTCTCGACCAAGACCGGCGAAGCGCTGATCGACGAGATCATGATCCAGCGTCGCGTAGAACTCTGGGGCGAAGGCTTCCGCTTCTTCGACCTGAAACGGCTGAACATGCCGCTCGACCGAGGGCCGGCCCCGCGCGACGGATATAACAAGAATCCGTGGCCAATCATCGCCGGCGCAGGAGCTGCCACCTTTGTGCTTGAAAACTGGGATCCGGAAGCCTCGAATTTCAATATGTACGGCGATGGAACCGTCATCGGCGAGGCCAACCGGTATCGCGAAGCCGGGCACGTGGAATGGCAGTTCAAGTTCCACCAGAGCGTGATAGAGAGCAACCCGCTTTGCGAACAGAATCCGTAAGAGATATGAAGAGATACATCCTCCTTTGCCTGTTGCCGGGACTTCTGGCAACAGGCGTTGTTGCACAGCCGCAGCCGGGAACGTATGCGTATGATTTGGCGTACTTCCTGCCTCAGGGCAACCAGACTTACAACCCCCAGATACCCACGCCGGAAAGCATCCTCGGATTCCAGATAGGACAGCAGCACGCGGATTGGGGGCAGGTGGTAAATTACATGAAAGCGCTGGCAGCGTGCAGCGACCGCGTCACCGTCAAAGAGACGGGGCGTACCTACCAGCGCCGGCCGTTTCTGGAAGTGGTGTTCACCTCCGCCGAAAATCAGCGGAACATCGACCGTATCCGGGAGGAACATCTGAAGTTAAGCGATGTAAACCGGTCGGGCGACCTGCCGCTGAAAGACATGCCCGTAGTGGTGAGCCTCATCTACTGCATCCACGGCAACGAACCCTCGGGCGTGAATGCTTCGCTGGCCGTAGCCTATTATCTGGCGGCCGCACAGGGAAGCGAGATCGACGAACTGCTGGCGAACGAAGTTGTGGTGATGACGCCCGGAGCCAATCCCGACGGCATCAACCGCTTCGCCTCGTGGGTAAACTCCTCCCGCAGCCTGACGGACGTAAGCGATCTGAAATCGCGCGAGTTCACCGAACCCTGGCCGTCGAGCCGCACCAACCATTATTGGGCGGACTGCAACCGCGACTGGCTGATGGCGCAGCATCCCGAAGGCATTAACGGACTGAACGTTTACTTCGAGTGGCTGCCCAATGTCGTAGCAGACCAGCACGAACAGGGCGCTACGCGACCCTATTATTTCAGTCCCGGACATCCCAAACGGACACACCCGCTCACCACGCAGCTCAACCAGGACCTGACGGCGGAGATATCTTCCTATACGGCCAGGGCGCTCGACCGGATAGGAACGACCTACTACTCCAAAGAAGGGTACGACGATTTCTATTACGGCAAAGGGGCGGCGTATGGCGACATACACGGCTCCGTCTGCCTGCTCTACGAACAGGGATCCACCCGCGGGCATCTACGGCAGACGCCTAACGGGGAATGGTCGTTCGGCTGGACGGTGCGCAACCAGGCGCTGGCTTCCCATGCCACGCTTGTAGCCGCCAAAGAGATGCGCCTCCGTTTGCTGGCATATCAGAAGGAGTATTACGAACGTTCCGCCGCCGACGCTCGCAAAGAAGCCGTGCAGGGATATGTATTCGATACGCGGGGATCGAGGTCGGTAGCCTTCCATTTTCTGGAGAACATGGCCCGTCATCGTATCGATGTCTATCGGCTGGCAAAAGACTGTCGGTCGTTCCGGAAAGAAGACGCTTATGTCATTCCGGTGGCGCAAAAGTACGGCACGATGGTGAAGACGCTGATGGAGAACTGCCTGGAATATGCCGACAGCACGTTCTACGACATATCTGCATGGACGTTCCCGCACGCGTTCAACCTGAGATACATCCCCGTAAAGAGCGTTGCCGGGTTGCCGGGCGACAAGGTGGAAGAGAACATCTTCCCTGTAGGGAAGGTCATCGGCGGCAAGAGCGAAGTGGGATACGTGTTTGAAAATACGGAGTTCTATGCGCCGAAAGTGGCCTACGAACTCCAGCGGAAAGGCATCCGCGTCAGCGCGGGCAGCCGTCCGTTTCTGTTCCGCTCCGGCGATGTGGAGAAGATGATGGGATACGGCGTGTTTCAGGTGTTGGTTATAAACCAGACGCTTTCTCCGGACGAGCTATACAACACCCTGCTTGAGTTGGCAAATACTACGGGCGTGGACATCTACTCGGCAAACACGGCGCTTATGCCCGGTACGGATATGGGAAGCCCCGCCTTTAAGCCTCTTATACAGCCTAAAGTGGCCCTGCTTGTGGGGCGCAGCATGGGAATTCCCGATTCGGGAGAGATCTGGTTCCTGCTGGACAAGCGCTTCCAGATGCAGCCCGTACTGATAGAAAACCGGCAGCTCTCGATCGGGGACTTGCAGGCCTATACCGCAGTTATAATGGCAAACGGACTGCCGGCCTTGGACAAGGCAAGCGAAGCCGCCCTGAAAGAGTGGGTGGAGGCCGGAGGTACGCTGATCGCCACCGGAAAGGCCTGTGAGTGGGTAGACAAAGCGGGCATACTCTCCTTAAAGACCGGGAACGCTGCCGGAAAGACCGATACGACGGCCTACCGTCCGTTTGCAGACAGGGAAGAAGCCGGCGCAGGCAGAAGCATCGACGGCGTGATCCTGAATTGCCATCTCGACAAAACCCATCCGCTGGCCTGGGGGCTTGAACAAGACGAGATAGCGGTGATGAAGAACGGAAACATTATATTTGAGAGAGACCGTAACCCGTATGTGTCGCCGTTGCATTACACATCCAGTCCGTTATTGTCCGGCTTCCTTTCCGCAGACAACCAAAGACGGCTGAAAGACACTCCCGCCGTCTTTGCCAAACCCTGCAAAAGCGGAATGGTCATTGTCTTCGCCGACGATATGAACTTCCGTTCCTATTTCTTCGGGACAAGCAAGCTATTCATGAACGCGCTGTTCTTTAACCAATGTATGCAATGAAACAGACATTCCGATTCCCTGCCGTTTTGAAGAGTATTTTTGCCAAGTTGGGATAAGATTCCTGCACGACGACTGAAACGGCGTCGTGTATGGGCGGCGACCGACGATTGTGGCAGATTGTGCGGGAAGAGGATGAAATAAGGATGAAAAACTACAATACTGTACGAATACGAGATATTGCCCGGCAAGAGAGTTTACGGAGGACTATACACAAAAGGCGAATGTCAACAACACGGTATCTTTAATATTGTTGCCGACGAAGACCGTACGGAACATTGATGATGTTTTCTTGGCAGATTGTTTACATGTTTACTTATAAAGTATTCCATTGTTTCCTGAAGATCCTTCAGTTACAAAAAGCCGTCAGTTCCCGGAATCTTTAACCGGCTTTTTGCCGACTTAAATTTTATTTGTAACTTTGTCATTAAATAATTACATGTTGAATATTAAAATCGATCAAAAAAAATGAAACGTATCTTATTATCTATCGCCATGTGCATTTGTATCGGTACGATACAGGCGCAAAACAGATTAGTCGTCAATGCCGACGAAGGCAAAGACATTATCAGCAAACACATTTACGGACATTTCTCCGAACATCTCGGACACTGTATTTACGGCGGGTACTGGGTAGGTGAAGATTCGCCGATACCCAACACCCGCGGCATCCGCAACGACGTCGTGCAGGCGCTGAAAGACATTCAAATCCCGAATCTTCGCTGGCCCGGCGGCTGCTTTGCCGACGAATATCACTGGATGGACGGTATCGGGCCCCGCAGTCAGCGTCCGAAAATGGTGAATACCCACTGGGGCGGCGTAACGGAAGACAACAGCTTCGGCACGCACGAGTTTCTCGACCTCTGCGAACAGCTGGGATGCGAGCCTTATATCTCCGGCAATCTCGGCAGCGGAAGCGTCGAAGAAATGTCGAAATGGGTAGAATACATCACTCTCGACGGCGAAAGCCCGATGTCGAACCTTCGCAGACAGAACGGCCGTGAGAAACCGTGGAAAGTGAAGTTCTGGGGCGTGGGCAACGAGAGCTGGGGTTGCGGCGGTAACATGACGCCCGATTTCTATTCCGACCAGTATCGCCGTTATGCCACCTACTGCCGCAACTACGGCGACAACCGCCTGTACAAAATCGCCTGCGGAGCCAGCGACGCCGATTATAACTGGACGGAAACGCTGATGAAGAACGCCGGTAACAGGATGCAGGGCTTGTCGCTGCACCATTACACCTCCCCCTCCGGCAACCGCTCTGCCACGCAGTTCGATGAAACGGAATATTTCAACACCATCTCGCGCACGCTTTTCATGGAAGAATTATTGACCAAACATTCGACCATCATGGACAGGTACGACCCGCAAAAACGCGTGGGACTGATAACCGACGAATGGGGTATCTGGACGGACGTCGAACCCGGCACAAATCCCGGATTCCTCTACCAGCAAAACTCCCTGCGCGACGCTATACTTGCCGCCGTCAACCTGAATATCTTCAACGCCCACTGCGACCGCGTTAAGATGGCAAACATCGCTCAAACGGTCAATGTGTTGCAGGCAGTCATCCTTACGGACGGTGAAAAAATGCTGCTTACGCCGACTTACTGGGTATATCATTTATATAAGATACATCAGGACGCTACCCTGCTGCCCGTATCGCTCACAGGCGACAAGTACGAGCTGGACGGCAAAAAGATAGACGCCGTCAGCGTATCGGCGTCTAAAGATGCTGCGGGAAAGATTCATATCACGCTGGTAAACATCGACCACAACAAAGCGCAAAACGTCGAAACGGAACTGCGTGGCGCAACGGCTAAAAAGGTATCCGGAAAGGTGCTGACCTCCGCCAAAATCAACGACTGCAATACCTTCGACAAACCCCATACCGTAAGCGTAAAGGACTTCAGGGATGCAAAACTGTCGGGCGGGAAGTTGAATATCTCCCTGCCGGCAAAATCAATAGTAATGCTCGAAATTGAATGATGAAAGATGAGTCAGTTAAACCGGCAAAATCCTTGCAGGATGATACTTTATTAACCGTATGTTTTAGCTCGCGGAATGTGACGGCTGCCAAAAAGACTCACTGGGACAACATTTTATTGACCGTATGCTTCAGCTTGCGGCTGATTGTCCTTGCCGTGTGGTTTACTGTTCTGTCGTCGTCGGCAGTGCAGGCTCAGGTTTCTTTCGGCAAGCCGGAAAAAATCAACGAACAGTGGCAGTTTTATCTCGGCGACAGTCCGGATGAAAAAACGCAGTGGCGAACACTTGATTTGCCGCACGACTGGAGCGTGGAAGGAGTGTTGAATCCGTCGCTGGCAGCATGTACGGGTTATTTGCCCGGCGGCGTGGCGCGGTATCGAAAAAGCATCGACATCCCTGCCGACAGACGGGGCGAAAAGGTGTATATTTATTTCGAAGGCGTGATGAATCGCAGTGAGGCGTATCTCAACGGACGTCTGCTGGGAAAGCGTCCGAACGGATATGTGTCGTTTCTTTACGATATGACGCCGTTCGTCGAATACGGCGGGCAGAATCTGCTGACCGTCCGCGTTGACCATTCGCAGTATGCCGATTCGCGCTGGTATTCGGGGTCGGGCATTTACCGTAACGTATGGCTGGTTTATGCCGCGCCGGTACATATTGCGCAGTGGGGGGTATTCTGCTATCCGAAGACGGTTACGGACAAACGTGTGGAGCTGAACGTCGAATACGAACTGGAAAACAACTCCGGCGAACCGGCTACGGTCACCGTAAACAACCGTCTGTCGGACGCCTCCGGCAAAACGGTTGCTTCCGCCTCCTCGACGCTGAAACTCGGTACGGGCGGCAGGCAAAAGGGCGGCGACATACTCAAGGTGAACAGTCCGCACCTGTGGAATCTGCAAACGCCATACCTGTACACGCTGCATACGACAGTGACGGCTTCGGGCAGGGTCATCGACGAAACGGCGGTAAAAACCGGTATTCGCCGGTTTACTTTCGACCCCGACAGCGGCTTTGCACTGAACGGCGAACGGATGAAAATGAAAGGCGTATGCATACATCACGACGCCGGCGTACTGGGGGCTGCCGTCCCGCGCGAAGTATGGGAACGCCGCCTGCTGAGCCTGAAATCTTTGGGATGCAATGCCATCCGTCTTACGCACAACCTGCACAATCCCGACGTTTACGATCTGTGCGACGAACTCGGACTGCTCGTGATGAACGAGGTGTTCGACGAATGGGAATTTCCCAAGCGCAAATGGATTAAGGGCTGGAACGTGGGCGAGCCGGGCTTTCAGGGCGCTTACGACTATTTCGAGGAGTGGGGCGAAACGGATCTGGCAGACGGCGTGCGCCGCGACCGCAATCATCCCTGCATATTCGCATGGAGCATAGGCAACGAAGTGGATTATCCCAACGACCCTTATTCGCATCCCGTTCTCGACGGCGACAGCAAAGGGTTTACGCAGAAAATGTTCGGCGGATACAAAAAGGACGCTCCCGACGCCAACCGTCTGGGCGCAATAGCCAAACGCCTGACCGCAACGGTGAAGAAATTCGACGCTTACCGTCCCGTAACGGCGGGGCTTGCCGGCGTAGCCATGTCCAACGAGACGGAATATCCATTCGTCCTCGACATCACAGGCTATAACTATACCGAAGACCGCTATGCCGCCGACCATAAAACGCATCCTGACCGTATTATTTACGGCAGTGAGAACCGCCACGATTTTTCCGCATGGAAAGCGGTACGCGACAACGAACATATCTTTGCTCAGTTCCTCTGGACGGGTATTGATTACCTGGGCGAATCGGGCGTATGGCCTTCACGCGGATTCTATTCCGGCCTGCTCGACTTTGCCGGCTTCGTGAAACCGCGCGGATATTTCCGCAAAGCGCTATGGAGCGACGAGCCGGCGGTTTATCTCGGAACGTATCCCAATCTCCGTCCGCAAGCCCCGCCTTCGATGGATGCATGGAGTATCTGGAATTACGAGGAAGGACAGCCCGTACGCGTTGTCTGCTATACCAATGCCCGGAAAGCGCAGCTTTTACTCAACGGCAAGCCCGTTGGCGACGTCAAAGATTACGACGATAATACGGGTATTATCTACTGGGATATCCCCTTCGAAGCCGGTACGCTAAGCGTGAAAGCTTACGACGAAAACGGCCGGACAACAGCCGAATATGCTGTCAGCACATCCGGACGCCCGGCAAATATCGAACTCAAAAGCGCGAAAGGCGCGGATATCGACAGTGACAGAGGCGTGGCGCAGATAGAAATCCGCATAACGGACGAAAACGGTATCACGGCAATGCCGGCGGACAATCTCCTGACTTGCCGTATCGAAGGTCCCGGCAAACTACTGGGCATGGAAGCAGGCAATAATTCGGATATGGATAATTATCGCGACCACCGGCAACGGGTATGCATGGGACGTATGATCGCATACGTGGAGGCAACGGGCGAAGGCGAAATCAAAGTGAGCTTCTCCTCGCCATGGCTTAAAACAGCAACGTGTATTCTTATGTCCACGAATCGCAACTCCTGAACTACTTGAAAGCAACAGGCATGACAATCGGCGTATTAATCAATTTCGGAAGAACAAGTTTACAGTACAAACGAATGATAAAATAATCATTTATCCGCGAATCACACCATATATCAAATCCGTGTTAATTCGTGTAATCCGTGGACATAAAAAAGAATTATGAAGAAAATATATTTGATTTTAGTCTGCTTACTGCCTGCAACAACAACAATGCTTGCTTCGCAGACCGTTATTGACACGCTAACCATTGACGGCGCGTGGTGCTGGTTTGCCGACCCGCGAGCGTTGTATTATGAAGGGACGAAAGAACAGACCTGTTTTTCGTGGGTAACATCCGAAGGCGATATTGTAATTGCTGCCTATAATCATACAACAGGAAACTTTTCACAGAATACCCTGCACGCCGCCTTACAGGCTGACGACCATGCCAATCCCGCCATTTTCATCCGTCGGGACGGCAGGGTGATTCTTTTTTACTCAAAACATTTCGACACCGTGATGCGTTACCGTATTTCTACCAATCCCGAAGACATAACCTCGTTCGGTGCGGAACAGACTTTCGGGAACAACACGACCTACCCCTATCCCTTTCAAATAGGCAACGACATCGTTATTTTCTACCGCGGCGATTCGGACTGGCATCCGACTATGGCAGTTTCGCACGACGACGGACTGACGTTCGACACACCACAGAAGTTTATTACCGGCGGCGGGCAACGTCCCTACACCCGTTACTGTCAGGATACGACGG
>JAITAY010000336.1 GCA_031283915.1 Tannerella sp. | reverse complement strand
TACCGGACAGCCGCGACTTCCTTTGCGCTTTTTTCGGGGAGAGGGAAAGTTTGTTTTCCGGTCAGGACGGGGACGGAATATTTTTCTCCGTTATATTTTACTTCCCGTAAAAAGTCTTTGTCGCTTTCGACATGGATTTCCCTGATTCCGTTTTGTGCTTTTTTTGCCAGCAAATGGATGCGAGCTTTGTTGAATGCAAATCGGTTGCATCCTACGTCGTCGAGGGAACGGATGCTCCAGACGATTTTGTTGTTGACCGCATCGGCTTTTAATCCGATGCCGTATTCCAGCAGAAATTTGATGGGGCCGATGCCGCTCCATCCTACAAAATTTTTCTTGACCGGCTGTCCGTTTTCATAGAAGCCCTGAGAGAGAAAATCGGTCGCATAGTTTTCCCAAATGGTTCCGGTATGGCTGTAGACGCCGGCTACCTGTTCGAGATGTTTCCTGGCAAGGATATAGGCGAGGCTGTCAAGGCCGTATTTTTCCAGGCCCAGGACAACCATCGTGTTTGTGGGCGGCCAGACGGCGCCGCGCCAGTATCCTCCGTGAGAGACATATCCGCTGGCATCGGCCGAGAGGCTCGGCACGGGGTAAAGACGACCGAAGGTTTTGGGATTTTGAAGATGTTCCGCCAGCCGATTCGCCTGTGCGGGCGAGGCCACTTGTGCAATCAGCGGCCAGAAGCCGGCGACGGTCTTTATGTCGCACTGTTCTTCGTCCAGATTCAAATCAAAATAGAACTGACTTTTGTCATTCCACATTTTTTCGTTGATTACGGCCGACAGATCATCTGCTTCTTTCGTGTAATGCCTTTGCCGTTCGGTTTCACCCAGTACGCCGGCTATGTCGGCCAGGTTTCGCGCAAACAGCGCCATTTCGGCGGATAGGTCTATTGCCGTACCGCCGCCTCGAAGCCACGGATTGCGGGGCGAATTGTCCATACTGTTTCTGTCGGTCATATACAGGCCGTTCCCCTGACGGATATACTTTTGCAGTGCTTCGTAGTATTTTACCAGCGGAAGGTATACCTGCTGCAAACGTGCTTTGTCGCCGGTCAGCTTGAAACTTTCCCATTCCGCCCACGCCAGAATCGGGTGGTTCAATCCGTCCAAAGTTAACTGCGGATTGGGGACGGGGATTTCTCTTCCTGCGTAGGTGACAGACATTTTGTTCTTGTCGGTGAATCCTTCAAATTCGGTTATATATCCCAATCGGGTGCACAGAGGTTCGTTATACCGGTTCGCCCAGTAAGAATCCGTCCCGTCACTGCGAAAAATTTCGCGGCATATTTCACCCGTAGGATGCTGTTTGGCATAAAAATTATCCAGTGAAGCAATGCCGTGTATCGCCGGATAGCCATAATTGGTAAAGAAAGTGATGAACGACATGTCCCATAAAAATATGCAACTGTTGAATGCCGCGTCAAAGTAGGGAGAAACGAAACCGTTCGCTTCGGTAGGTTCATACAAATGGGAGAAAGCCAGTTCCCAGGCTTTCCAGTAGACCTCGATCCACAACGGCCGTTCGTTCATGACCGGTTCGGGCAATTGATCCGATACGGATGCAAACGTCGGCAGCGTTTCCTTTGCGTATGTCTTTTTATGAAAAAACATACCTTGCCGGTTGCTGTTGTTTTGTGCAATAGCATTTATGCAGCAGCAGATACCGTATATGACAAAAAACAAAAACCGGCGGCAAGATGCTCCGGTTTTTGTTTGGCTGTTACCTGATACTGGATTCATGTTGATTTTTATGAGTGGGGCATTGATCATTTTTACGATATTCCCCCTGTTATTCGACAGGCGTTCCCGACCAGCTTTTGTTTAGATAATCAATCAGTTCGGTCGTGATATTGTATGCAGCTTCCGCCTGATAAATCGGTGCTCCGCCAACATTGCCGAAAATGATCTGATAGTTTTTGTCCTGGTTGAATTGCCTCAGATGCAGCCGGATGGTGTCGCTCAACTGGGCATTCATACGCTGACTTTCGTCCAGCAATTCCTGCGTAAGTTTCTCCTCGAGCGCCTGCAAATCCTGCTGTTTCTTCAGGATACGTTGCTGTTCCTGTTCAGCTCTTTCCTGCGTGGCAAATGCGCCGTTGCGCAACTTGTACTGGAAATTGTCTACTTCGGATTGCAGGTTACGCGCTTGCTGAGTGATATTTGCCCGGGCATTCTCCTGTTTCCGGACGAGTTGCTCGTTCAAGTCTTTTGAAAAGTTGTAATTCAGCAACAGGGAATCCACGTTGAAGTAAGCCACCGGAAAGCCGGTTGTCACCTCTCCCGAAGAGGCAGTCGTCGCCACAGGCAACAAACCGTTCTTTTCCCCCGAAAACTGCAAAATAAATAAAATCAATATGGCTACTGCTAAAACGCCATTAATCACGTAATTTATATTCTTCATACTGAGCGAAATTTTTTATATTCTGTTAGTTCAAATTTATTCGTTCAAAAAGATTCTTTTTCCCGGCTTCCTCTCTGTCCTGAGTTTTCGCACAGTGAATCCCTTTTTCCCTTAGTGCGGCATGACTGCCGATGTGCATGTCCGGAAACCGGCCGTCTTTTTTCAGCATCACCCGGACACTTAATAAAGCGATGCACCCCATGAGAATTATAATTGTAAATAAGATTGTGACACTCATTTTTGTTTTATATTTGCGGACGCAAAGATACGAGTTTAAGCAAATAGAGCGAACGATTTTGGAAATAATTCTGTTTTTTTTTGTTCCGTTGCCCGTATATTGCTGACCGTAAGCTCCTGATAAAGATTATGAATTGATATAAACAAAATATGAACAAGGAAAAAATGAAACAATTAAGCGATTTACAACCGGTCGCAGTCTGGAAATATTTCCACGAAGTGACGCAGATTCCCCGTCCTTCCGGGAAGGAAGAGAAAATCATTCAGTATTTGGAAGCCTTTGCGGCGAAGCATCATTTGTCCGTCAGGAAAGACGGGGCGGGCAATGTGCTGATCAGCAAGCCGGCCACGCCGGGCTATGAGAACCGGCCGACCGTGATTCTGCAATCGCATCTGGACATGGTGTGCGAAAAGAATAATAATGTAGTACACGATTTTGAAAAGGATCCGATCATAACGGTGGTTGACGGCGACTGGCTCCGCGCCGAAGGAACGACCCTGGGAGCGGATAACGGCATTGGCATTGCGGCGGAACTGGCTCTCCTGGCTTCGGATGACGTGGAGCACGGGCCTGTAGAGTGTCTTTTCACGGTGGATGAGGAAACCGGCCTGACCGGAGCTGCTGCGCTGGAGGAAGGTTTCATGACCGGAAATATCCTCTTGAATCTGGACAGTGAAGACGAGGGCGAGCTGTTCATCGGATGTGCGGGGGGCAAAAGCACGACGGCCACTTTTGCATACGAACCGCTGTCGGCGCCGGCAGACCTGCACTATGTCCGCCTGAGTGTAAGCGGCCTGAACGGCGGACATTCCGGCAGCGACATTCACAAGGGGTTGGGGAATGCGGTCAAGCTGCTTGCCCGTTTTCTTTTCCTCCTGAAAAAGGACTTCCGGCCGGTACTTGCCGCGCTGGAAGGAGGCAATCTGCACAATGCCATTGCACGCGAAAGCTATGCCGTGGCAGGATTGAAACCGGAAGACCGTGAAGCGGCGTGCGTTTTGCTGAATCATTTTGCGGCGGATGTGGAAAACGAATTGAAACACGCAGACCCCGGAGTCCGTCTGACGATGGAAACCGTCGAAGCTCCCCCAACCTGTTTCGGTGATACATTGACCGACCGGCTGACGGATGCTCTGCTGGCCTGTCCGCATGGCGTAATGGGGATGAGCCGCGAGATGGAGGGGCTGGTGGAGACATCGACGAATCTGGCTTCGGTAAAGATGAAAGAAGGCAACCGGATTGTGGTGGGAACCAGTCAGCGCAGTTCGATTGAATCGGCAAAGACGGCCGTGGCCGACCAGGTCGCTGCCGTTTTCCGCCTGGCGGGCGCAGCGGTGGAACAGGGCGAAGGCTATCCGGGCTGGGCGCCGGACACCCGTTCCGGCATACTCCAAACGGCGCAGGAGACTTATCGGAAGCTGTTCGGGAGAGATCCGGAAGTGAAGGCCATTCATGCCGGACTGGAGTGCGGGCTTTTTCTGGAGAAGTATCCGCATCTGGATATGATTTCGTTTGGGCCGACCCTGCGCGACGTCCATTCGCCGAACGAGCGGATTGAGATTGCCACCGTCGACCGGTGGTGGCGCCATTTGCTTGAGGTATTAAAAAACGTTCCTTCGGCATCATAGACGAATGAAAAATCGGGTATATTTCAAATTTGTGCATTGCCCGTCAGCACAGAAAAGGGCATCCGCCCACGCGCCTTATTGCCCGCCTTTTTTCCCGTCAGTTAAAACTGACGGCAATGTGGGGAGGATTGGGCTAAAGCCCTGCGGAGGCTCTGCTAATGGTTAATGATTATACTGCGCGTGGTATACCCTAATCATTCATCATTATTCAGGCTTCCCGAGGCTGTAGGTTCGGCCACCCCGAACCTGTAGCTTCAGCCACCCCGAACCTGTAGCTTCGGCCACCCCGAACCCATAGCTTCAGGGTGGCCAACATGATTATACTACGCGCGGTACAGTTTTGTGCATTGCCCGTCAGCATAGAAAAGGGCATCCGCCCACGCCTTATTGCCCGCCTTTTTTCCCGTCAGTTAAAACTGACGGCAATGTGGGGGAATTGGGCTAAAGCCCTGCGGAGGCTCTGCTGCACTTTATTTTCTAACCACCTCTTTATGCATAAAACAATACCGCGTGCAGTATAAATGGATCATTCCCGGCGGGAGTGTCGCCATTGCGGATATCCGGTCGTACAATCCGCTCTCTTCGCCCGCTGCATCCCTGAAAAGATTGAGCATACGCTTTATACTGCCCGCGGTATAGTTTTGTGCAAAAACAGGTAGTTAGTAGCTAGTAGAATAGTAGCCGGCAGTTCTGTGATACGACGAAGCTGTCCGCTCAAACCCTCACGTTTACGCCTTTCCCTCCAACGGCCCTCTACTTACTACTAACTACTAGCTACTAACTACCTCTTTATGCATAGAATGATACCGCGTGCAGTATAAAAACAAATCGAAATCGAAACTCTCCCGTTCGCGAACAGGAGTTTCCGGATACGCTGAAATCCATAAACCCCGGTATAGACATTCTCATTCCGGAAAAACAGGGAAAATGGCGCATCCGGGACTGGGACATATAATAATTGGAAAGGATGTTCCGTTTTGATAGGTAGTTCTGTAATGTTTAATGTATAACAAAACTTGACAATGAAGAAGGTAACAGTTTTATATGCCGTCCTGATGCTTGCGTTGAGCATATTGACCGGATGTGAAGGGATGAACGATTATTCCGTGAATCCGAATCACCGGTTACGTTTTTCGGTGGATACACTCTCTTTTGATACAATTTTTTCGTCCGTCGGCTCCATCACGAAACAGTTCATGGTCTATAATCCGAACGGGGAAACATTGAAGATTGAATCCATCATGCTGGCGAACGCCGGGAAAAGCGGTTTCCGTATCAATGTGAACGGGCGCAAGGGCGATTCGTTCAACGACATTGACCTCTGGAAGAAAGACAGCCTGTATGTTTTCGTCGAAGTAACGGTGAATCCGAACGGCGCTCTCCAGCCCCTGGTTATCGAAGATTCGATTCTGTTCTACACCAACGGCGTTCGCCAGTCGGTGCTTTTGCAGGCTTTCGGACAGGATGTCCACCTGATAAAAGGCGGTATGACATTTACGAAAGATACCACCTTGACGGCAGACCTGCCCTATTTGGTGTACGACAGCCTGACGGTGGCCGAAGGCGCTACGCTGACCCTCGAAAAGGGTGTCCGGTTTTACATGCACAGCCAGGCAAGTCTGATTGTCGCCGGCACACTCAGGGCAAACGGAACACAGGAAGAGCCGGTGCTGTTTCGCGGCGACCGGCTGGATTACATCTATGCCGAAATCGTCCTGCCCTACGACCGGGTTCCGGGGCAATGGAGGGGGATTTATTTTACGTCTGCCAGTTTCGACAATGAACTTGAGCATGTCATCATACGCAACGGCTTTTCCGGGCTGGTGTTCCGGGAATCGACCCCGGAACGGAAAAAGACAGACATTCGTCATTCACAGATAACGAACATGGACGACCATCTGCTGGTAGCCGTCAACTGCTGGATAGAGGCCTCCGACAGCGAATTTAGCAATTCGACGAATGCGACCGTCGCGTTGATTGGCGGGAAATACCGGTTTGTGCACTGTACCCTGGCCAATTATAAAAAAATCGGCAAATCCAGAGACCTGCAAAGTCCCTGCCTGATGTTGTCCAATCACCTGAAATCCGACGAAAGCGAAAAGGATTATCCGCTGTTGCAGGCCGGTTTCGACAACTGTATCATTGACGGCAGCTTCTCGGCAGATTCGACGCACCTGTACGGCGGCGAACTGATGTTTTTCACGAAAGAAGAGGGAGAAGAACAGGGCCATGACGCCACGTTTAACTACCGCTTCAACAGTTGTTTTATCAAGACCGCCCGCATCGAAAACGAACGTTTCATCCGGAATCTGTTTATAAAAAGCCCGTCTTACCTGAAAACGGCGACCAGGGAAGAAACTTACGAATACGACTTCCGGCTGGCCAACGAATCGGAAGGCATTGGCCGGGCGGACCGTGCCGTTTCGGAACAGTTCCCGGCTGACCGGTACGGCGTCAGCCGGCTGACGGGCGGTACGGCTCCCTCCATCGGGGCATACGAATATGTTTATCAGGAAGAAGAAAAGGAAGACTGATGCGTAATTTTCTCCTCCTGTTCTTTCTCGGGCTGTGCCTGGTTTTGCCGGAACATGCGTGCACACAGGATAAGCGCACGCAGGCATTTCGCGTCATGTTCTATAATGTGGAGAATCTGTTTGATACGGAAGACGACCCGAAGACGCTCGACAATGAATTTCTGCCCGACGGCGCACGGCGCTGGACGCCCTACCGCTATTATACTCATTTGAAACAGACGGCTCGCGTGATCAACGCCGTGGGAGAATGGGATACCCCGGCGCTGGTCGGGCTTTGCGAGATAGAGAACGATTCCGCGGTCATTCACCTGCTGACCCGCACGCCCCTGAAGATGCAGCATTACCGGTACTGCATGACCAAAGGAAACGACCGCCGCGGCATCAACAATGCACTGCTCTACCAGCCGGACAGGTTCCGGTATCTCGGTCACGAAGCCGGCCGTATCCGTTTCACCAACAAGCGCAGACGTTCGCGCGATATTCTTCATGTATGGGGACGGGTCATCACAGGCGATACGCTGGATGTGTTTGTATGTCATTTCCCCTCCCGTTCCGGCGGCGAGAAAGAAACAGCGCGGGACCGGCTGGATGCCGCCCTGCATCTGCGTCGGATGCTTGACTCCCTCTATCAAATCCGGAAAACGCCAAATTTGCTGGTTATGGGCGATTTCAACGATGAGCCGGACGACAGGAGTATCCGGGTGCTGACTGCATCCACGTATCCCGAACAGAGGCTGGTCAATCTTTTTGCCGATGAGGCGGCGTTGAACGCAAAGGGCAGCCATAAATATCAGGGTGAATGGGCGCAACTGGATCAGATGATGGTCAGCCTGTCCTGGAAAAGCTACTTGAAAGAAGGCAGTCCGCTAATCTTCAACAAGCCCTTCCTCATGACGGAAGATAAAAGCCGACGGGGACGGCGGCCGAAAAGGTCGTACTACGGATTCAAGTACGAAGGTGGATTCAGTGACCATCTGCCGATTGTTGCCGACTTTTTACTACCTTTGGCCAACTAATCTGAATGGGTGAACATGTATCATAAAATCGTGTGGCCGGCTCTTCTTGCGGGATGGAGCCTTTTTTTTGCGGAAGCCCAGTCGCTTCGCAATCCGCTTGACTTTCCGGCATCTCTGAGCGGAAACTTCGGTGAATTGAGGGCAAATCATTTGCATTCGGGCATTGACTTCAAGACGCAGGGCGTGGAAGGAAAAAGCGTACACGCCGTACGGGACGGATACGTCTGCCGGATTGCGGTAAGTCCCTGGGGATATGGAAATGTGATTTACCTGGCGCACCCGGAAGACAGCCTGATGACGGTATATGCCCATTTACAGCGCTTTTCCGGAACGATTGCCGCCTGGGTGACGGAACGGCAATACGAAGCCGAACGTTTTGCGATCGACCTGACGCTCGAACCCGAACAGTTTCCCGTCAAAAGAGGAAATGTCATTGGGTTGAGCGGAAATTCCGGCAGTTCGGGCGGCCCCCACCTGCACTTTGAGGTGCGTGACCTGCTGACGGACGAACCTCTCGACCCGCTGCCCTTTTTTAAAGAACAGATAAAGGATTCGCGTCCGCCCGGGGTACGGGCGGTGATGGCACATCCGGTGGAAGGCTGGGGCGTGGTGAATGCTTCCTCCCGGAAACAGCAGTGGACGCCCGTCCTCCGGCACGACGGCGCGACAGTCCTGAATGAACAGATAAAGGCATGGGGTAAAATCGGTTTCAGCATTCAGGCGAACGATTACATGAGTGGTACGACCAATGTATATGGCGTCAGGGAACTGAGTCTGTTCGTCGATGGCGAAGAAATATTCCACAGCCTCATCGACCGGTTCTCCTTCGACGAAACACGCTGCCTGAATGCGTGGGTGGACTATGAAACGTGGCGCAAACAGCAGGCTTTTTTCATGAAAACCTTCGTGGAACCGGGGAATCGTCTGCGATTCATTACCGGCAAGAACAGAGGTTTTTTGACCATTGACGAGCCGCGAGTGTATCACCTGGTTTTTCTTTTGACGGATGCCTGCGGCAACAGCGAAACGTTTGCAATGGAGGTCATCGGGGAAGAGCAGGCAATCCCGCTCCCCGACAAGCAGGGGACAACGCCGTTTTTCCGGCAGGAAGACAGTCGCTTCGGAGAAAAAGGCATCCGCCTGCTGATTCCCGAAAAAAGCCTGTATTCGCATTTGGATTTCAGCTATGCCAGCCGGGAGGACACGACGTTTTTCTCTGACGTACACCGGCTGCATGACCGGCCTGTACCGCTGCATCATCCGGCGCACCTGTCGCTCTTTCTTCTGCGCGACGGACTGACGGAGAAGCGTCAGTACGGCATTATCTCATTACGCAACGGCCGGTCGTCGTGGGTAGGCGGCACCTGGCGGGAAAGCTGGCTGGAAGCGGACATCCGGGAACTGGGACTGGAGTACGCGATAACGGCAGATACGGTCGCCCCGAAAATCACGCCGGTCAATCCCGCGCAATGGGTTCGCAACGAGACCATCACCTTCCGCCTGACGGACAATCTGAGCGGCGTGGACTCGTATCGCGGAACCATCGACGGGCATTATGTCCTGTTTGAAATGGACGGCAAGAAATCCCTCATCAGGTACACCTTCGACCCTCACCGCCTGTCGCGCGGGAAGCACGTTCTGTCCCTGACCGTCAAGGATGCCTGCGGCAACGTCGCCCGCTACGAAAAGACGTTTGTCAATTAATGATACAAAACGAAAGATATTTGGTTATACTGCACGCGGTTGGCAACCGGTGTTTTCTATTGATATGTTTACCCTGACGGGCAAAGCACAAAACTATACCGCGCGCAGTATAAGCGCTAAAAGCGCTGTAGTAGAGCATCCCGATAGGGATGCATCGCTCGGTAGAATTTTTGCGACGTCTCTATCCGCATCCCGTTAGGGATGCATCCTTAATAGGGATGCATCCTTAACAGGATGCAATATAGGGTTATACCGGTTTATCTACCGGGCGATGCATCCCTGACGGGATGCCGGAACAAAATCTTAACTTGATGACATTGGGTTAAAACGGACGGCAATGTGGGGGGATTGGGCTAAAGCCCTGCGGAGGCGCTGTTGCACTTTTTTTTCTAACCTCTAACCACCTCTTTATGCATAAAAC
>JAITAY010000304.1 GCA_031283915.1 Tannerella sp. | reverse complement strand
CGCCAGCGTGTTACCGTTACGCCCGTCTGACCGGGGTAGCGTAGCAGGATGTCGTCCGACACTTCCTCCGGCGGCCACGCGCCGATCGACGCCGCGCGCAGGAACCCGTCTTCCACCTTGCCGGCTACCTGCTTCGCACGGGCATCCTTCATGTCGAATACCGCATCGGCCAGAATCTTACCGTCCTCGACGCGGATATGCTCCCAGCGACCGATGGGGAGATTCCAGTCGTTGTGGTCGAGCAGCATGACCGGGTTCTTTCGGAACTCCGTCAAGTCCGCTCCACTGGTCAGCATCCGGAACCCGTATGTGTTCACCGATTCGTCGTGCAGGATAAATGTCTTTGCTTTCGCCATTTTTCTGTCGTTAAAAAAACGCTGCAAAAGTCACGCGAACCGGCGCGTTTTCCAAAAATCAGTGCGACGGTCGCACTAATCAGTGCGATGGTCGCACTGATTTTTCATTTTTTTGCCCCAAAAAGGTAGTTTTGCGGAAAATTTTCGTATATGGCTACCAAAAAAGAACTGGAACATAAAAAGGAACTGGCGAAACTGCTTTTTTTACACGAGGCGTTGACGCAAAAGGAGATTGCCGCACGGATTGGCGTATCGGAAGTGACGCTTTCCAAATGGGCAAACGCCGGGAAATGGGAATCTTACAAGGTATCCATTACCATGACCAAAGAAGAACAACTGAAAAGCCTCTACCGTCAATTCATTGAAATAAATAACGCCATTTCGCAAAAGGAAGAAGGCAAACGCTTTCCCAGCAAACCGGAAGCCGACACGATCACACAGTTGACCAACGCCATAGAAAAGATGGAGACGGATGCGGGTGTCTCCGACATCGTTTCGGTCAGTAAAAAATTTCTGGTGTGGCTTCGCAAGTTCGACCTCGCCAAAGCGCAGGAGATAGCTCCCCTTTTTGACGGACTGATAATGGACTGCCTGAGATGAAACAGCGACAGACGGTAAAGGACAAAAAGTCCGTGGAGGAATGGAAGGAGTTTTACGGCTCCCTGATGAAAGCCGCCATCGTTGACGATACGGAAAGCTATGCAGACCGGACCAAACGAATTGCCCGCCTGGAGAGCCATCCCGAAGAATGGTTCAAGTATTACCTCTCTCATCTGATGGTTTGCGAACCGGCGGACTTTCAAAAACGAGCGACGCGACGGCTGATTGAACACGGACGGTGGTATGAAGTACGCGCATGGTCGCGGGAACTGGCCAAATCGACGCGCTCTGTCTTTGAAATACTTTATCTGGCGCTTACCGGGCAAATTCATAACGTGCTGGTCGTATCCTTTTCGGAGGATAGCGCCAAACGGCTGATGCTTCCCATCAAGGAGGAGTTTGAAAACAACCTGCGTATCAGCAACGACTACGGACAGCAACCCCGACTCGGCAGCTGGGAGGCCGGGGAGTTTACCACCACGGTGGGTTGTTCCTTCCGGGCGCTGGGCGCCAAACAATCGCCGCGCGGCACGCGAAACAAAACTTTCAGACCCGATTTCATCCTGATTGATGATATTGATACGGACGAAGAATGCCGCAACCCCGACCGCATAACCGACAAATGGAAATGGATCGAGGAAGCCCTGATTCCGACCGTTTCCATAGCGGGGAATTATCGCATCCTGTTCAACGGCAATATCATTGCAAAATACTGCTGCATTACCTGCGCCATGCAGAAAGCCATGCATGTGGATATAATCAATATCCGCGACAAAAACGGACTGCCTTCATGGCCGCAAAGACACAGCAATGAGGACATTGAGAGCCTGATCTCGGTACTCAATACCTCCGCCGTACAAAAGGAGTATTTCAACAATCCACTTTCCGAAGGGGATGTTTTCAAGGAGTTTACCTATGCCAAAATCCCGCCGCTGAACAAATTCCGGTTCCTGATTGCATACGGAGACCCGGCGCCTTCCAATTCCAAAAACGCAAAAGGGTCTTACAAATCCGTTTTCCTTACCGGTTTTTACGAGGAGAAATACTATATCATTACCGGCTTTTTAGACCACGTCACCAATGCGGAATTTGTCGAATGGTATTATCATATCCGCGACTTTGTGAACGGCAAAACGCAGGTATACAACTATATCGAAAACAACAAGCTGCAGGAGCCCTTCTACGAGCAGGTCTTTATTCCCCTTTTTGCCGAAAAAGCCAAAACACAGGGTTTTATCGGCATCATCCCCGATATGAGGCAAAAGCCTGACAAGTTTTCGCGCATCGAAGGCAACCTCGAACCGCTGAACCGGCTCGGTAAGCTGGTCATTAACGAGGCGGAAAAGAACAACCCGCACATGCAGCGGCTGGTCGAACAGTTCCTCTTGCTTGACGCACAAATGAAAGCGCCCGCCGACGGCCCCGATTGTATTGAAGGAGCCGTCTGGATTATCAATTTTAAACTCACCCAGTTCAGACCCGATTCCTTCAAGTTCGGCGAACGAACACCCCACAGCAAACGATTTTAACATATTAATTATTTAACTATGAACAGTATAAAAACCTTCTTTATTCATCTGTACATCCGCTTTTGCGGACGTCCCGGCGCACTGCAGCGTGCCATCCGCAAGGCCACGCGGTTACACCGCAAGACCGGACAGCGTTATCGTGTCTTCTTTTTCGGCTACCGCTATCGCGTCTGGAACCGCCAGCAGATACGCTGCCGGATCAAGACCGGACTATTCAAGTACGGCCTCAAAGCCGGAAAGAATTTTGACTCCGTCTGCTTTTTCGACACGAACGATATTAAACCGCAACTTTCAATCAAATAACCATGTTTATATCGACAGACGAACTCAAGACCCATCTGTATGGTGAGAACATACAGGCCATCAGCGGCAGCGACGAAACCATCCTGGCCGCCGCCCTCGACGGCGCCGTTCAGGAAGCCAAAGGCTACCTGGCCGCCTACGACCGGGATGCCATCTTCGGCGCCTCCGGCACAGACCGCAATGCTCTGCTGCTGATTTTCATAAAGGACATCGCAGTCTGGCATTACATCAACCTCTGCAATGCCGGCGTCGAACTGCGTCTGCGGCAAGACCGGTACGAACGCGCCGTCGCCTGGCTCCGGGCTGTCCAGAAAGGCGAAGTAACGCCCGACCTGCCTGTCGCCCTC
>JAITAY010000042.1 GCA_031283915.1 Tannerella sp. | reverse complement strand
CTCGGCAACGGAGGCATGGGCGTAGTCGTTACGACGCGACCGGACGCCGTACGTTTTCACTTCGGTCATAACAACGTGTGGGATATCCGCATCGCGGAAGATTATAAGGAAGAAACCGGCACGTTCGACGAAATAATCGAACGGGTGAAAGCCCTGCCGTCCGACCTGAAATCCATCCGAAACGACAAATGGTTTAACGACTACTTCGACAAGATGCACGCCAATTACGACAAGCCCTATCCGCGTCCGTTTCCCTGCGGGACGGTCATACTCGGATTCGACCGCGGACAGGTGGAACTGCTCGGACACAGGATTGATATCTCCAACGGACTGTGCGAGGTTTATCTGCTCAACAGCGGCGTACGGAATACGCTTCAGGTCTTTACGGATATGACGGCGGACAGGGTCTGGTTTCGACTCGTCGATGAACAGCAGCGTCCTGTATCTTCGTGTTTCAACCGTCTGCGCGTTGTCCCCGACACGCATACGCCGAAAGAATTTCCGAAATATACCGTAACGGAAGATGTTTCGCTGGGATTCACTCAGACATTGCCCCGTCAGGAACCGGACAGGTACGACGTCGCAAAGGGAGACCCCGGAGACAAAGCCTTCCGGCTCGAAGTCCGTATCAATCACGAGCTGGCAAACGGCGTGCGTCATACCGTGAGCGGCTGGGACGACCCGCTCCGACCTTTGGAACGTTACATCACGGTTGACGGCAAACCTTTCACCGGATGCATCGCCCTGACGGAAGGACTGGCTTCGGATGTGAAACGCGACGGTGTAAACATTCCGGAACCAACCCGCTCGCAGTACGACGACGCTTTCGGCAAATCCGTCGCAAGCTGGACGGATTACTGGAACAAATCCGGCATCAGACTGGACGACAAATTTCTGGAACAAATCTGGTACTGGAATTTCTACTTCTTCAACTGCGCGGTGAAAGAGGGAGCGACCTGTCCCGGACTGTTCGCCAACTGGAGTCTGGGCGGCATCGGTACGGCATGGCATGGCGACTATCACATGAACTACAACACGCAACAACCTTTCTGGCTGCCCTTCTCAAGCAACCGGTTAGACAAAAACCTGCCGTATGTCGATCTGGTGTATCACCTGCTTCCGGTAAGTGAAAAGTGGGCGAAAGAATATTATCACATGCGCGGAGCGTTCTTTCCTCATTCGGCATATCCGGTCGAGATGACCCATCACCCCTATCCTGTTCCCGACTGGGGCTGGGAAGTGTTCGAAACGCCGTGGGCGGTGCAGGGACTGTGGTGGCACTATATTTATTCGATGGATACGGACTTTCTGCGGGACAGGGCTTTCTATCCCATCAAACAGGCGACGCTGTTTCTTGTCGATTACATGAAACGTCCCGACGCTCACGGAAAGCAGTGGAACGATGACAAGTATCACATCTTCCCTTCCGTGCCGCCCGAACTGTACAGCCTGCAACCCGGGTTCAAGTATAACTACGATACGCAAACCGACCTTACGCTGACCAAATTCATTTTCAAGGCTTACCTCGAAGCCGTCGGTACGCTGAAATATGACAGGCAGGAAGCGGCTACAGTCAAAGACGTAAAACAAATGCTGGCAAACCTGCCCGACTATTCGACCGCGAAATCGGAAAAGTACGGTGAAATCTATACGTCCGTCCCCGGCGAAAGCGACAGGATGGTATATAATCTTCCCGCCAATCTGATGCATGTGTTCCCCGGCGAAGAATACGGTATCGACGCCCCCGAAGATGTGCGCCGGAAACTGCTTGGCACTTACCGTGCACATCGAAACGAAGGCGGCAACGACATTGTCACCCTCAGCATGATAGGTGTGCGGCTGGGAGTGCTCGACGTGGAGAAATTCAAGCGTCAGGTCAATTACTGCCTCCTGCCTAACGGAACGGCTGCCGATATGTGTATGCAGGGCGGTGGACGTTATGACGACGGTTTAAACTTTGGTTTCATGGCGCCGATGGGTATGTGGTTCGAAAACTTCGCGCTGCCGCTCGTGATTAACGAATGTCTGATGCAAAGTTACGACGGCATCATACGCCTCTACCCGAACTGGGACAGGGCAAAAGACGCCGGGTTTTCGACTCTGCGAGCCGTAGGAGCATTCCTCGTCAGCAGCAGACTGGCAAGCGGAAAGATAGAACTTGTCCGCATCCTGAGTGAAAAGGGTCAATCCTGCCGGCTGAAAAACCCGTGGGAAAACGCCTCCGTCCGGTTAATCCGAAACGGCGCGCCTGCCGAAATACTGAAAGGAGAACTTCTTACCTTCAAAACGAAAGCCGGCGAAACAATCGAACTGGTATCCGAATCTCCTCACGCTTCCGTGACGAATCAATGATTTCGGAAAAGGTCGAGGTACATAATCACAGCCATCCTGTTTTTCAATAAAAAACCGCATATTCGCGCCATCCTCCGGAGAATGTGTAATCGGTAGAGACGCACGGCCGTGCGTCTCTACTATCTCAATAACAACAGGCTTGTCCCCTCATTGCAAGGTACGAAGCAATTCGGTAAAAAAGTGGCTTTCCGTTCGGGTGTTGACCTGAAAGAAATGCTGTCAGCGCTCAAATACGAAAAGGCAAAGTAAAACGATTACCGATCTCTCGAAAAACGATTACCGATCCTTTTTAAAACGATTACCGATCCTTTTGGAAAAGGACGGTAATCGTTTACCCAAAGGATAGTTATCGTTTTAGGAAAAGCCGGCGAGCGATTTTTATGTTGAACGAAAGAGCAAATGACAATAGATAGAAAAAGAAGATACTGATTATACTGCCCGCGGTATAGTTTTGTGCAAAAACAGGTAGCTAGTAGTTATACTGCGCGCGGTACAGTTTTGTGCATTGCCCGTCAGCATGGAAAAGGGCATCCGCCCACACGCCTTTTTCCCCGTCGGCTAAAGCCCAATGTCATCAAGTGAAGCGCTAAAAGGCGGTAGTAGAGCATCCCGCCAGGGATGCATCG
>JAITAY010000223.1 GCA_031283915.1 Tannerella sp. | reverse complement strand
ATTCCGCATCCTCTCCGAACGTTACCGGAACCGACGTAAACGCTTCGGCTTGAGGTTCAATCTTATTGCCGCTATTTGTAACCTCGAATTAACTTCTTAGTTTCGCAAGAGGTCTAATGTGTTTTTCGTTTTGGGTAAGGGAATGTATGGTTAAGTGTGAAAGAAACGAAAAATTTTCCTTATTCAAAATAAATGAACAGTTTATAAGGGTTAAAGATGAAAACGCTTTTCGGCGACCACAGAACGTTCGTCCCGCACGAAGAACTGATTAACCGTTTAGACGAAGTCAGCCGGAAATTCAATGTTGTGATACTGAAAAGCAACCTTACCGTTCCCTATACTTCCACGTTTTTCGAACTGGACTGTAATTATTGGGACAGCGTAAAAGAACAAGCCCTGCAAGACGCCATAGCAAACGATAAAAAGTAAACGGTTCGGACGAAAGTTTCGGCGAATGTGGCGGGAAACAAAAGCGCGGTTGCAGAAGCTTCAGACAAAAAGATGGAGTCGATTTATCCCTGTATTCAAATTCTCGTATCAGTTTGTTCTTGATAGTATGCAAGCACATTCATTGCAAAGCGTGCGGAAACCGTAGCCGGACCGCCACCCATTTCTATACCGACTTCAATGGCTTCGAGAATCTCACTTTCAGTGGCGCCACAATCAAGCGCCTGCTTGATATGCCATTCCATACAAGATTCGCAATTGATTACGATTGAAATCCCGACAGCAATTAATTCTTTCTGTAATTTGCTTAATGCATTATCTTCAAAAGTAGCTTCTTCCATCTTTACAAAGGATCGATAGACTTTTGATTTTTCCAGATAAAAAGTATGAGCCTGCTTTCGTAACTTGATGATCTGTTCGATTTGTTCTTTAGCTACATTTTCCATACGCTTTCTTTTTTCGGATCACAACGGCCGGCAATGCTTCGCCGCATCGAATCATATTCCCTGTCGCCTACAAATCTACCACGTGCGCCTTCAGTTTCGGGTCTTGCATGGACTTGGGCACCGAACTGCGGATGATATCTATCACGATGTCCAGGAGAGTCTTGCGGACGTAGTCCCTGCTGACGATCAGGCTCACTTCCCGCACGGCCGTCCGGTTCTTAAGCTGGCGCAAGTTTTCCTGTTTGTCTTCGCTCAGCCCCATGGCGTGCATTTCGGGAATAATCGTAATGCCCGGATTGCAGTCAACGACGTTGATCAGCGTGTCGATGCTGCCGGATTCATATTTGATTCCGCTGTCGCTGCCGGATGTTTTCCGTTTCATCCTGCACAGCCGCTCAATCTGGCCGCGCAGGCAATGTTCATTTTCCAGCAGCCAGAGATCGCGGATGTCTATCCGGTCCAGATCAATTTCCTTTTCCTTGTGAGCCTCGTCACAGGGAGAAACGTAGGCATAAAACTTCTCGTAGTAAACGGGATGCTCCACCAGTCCGGAATGGTTGATCGGGCCGGCCATCACTGCGCCGTCCAGCGTTCCGTTCAGCAACTGAGGAATCAGGTTGGAGGTCGTATTTTCCTTGATGATCAGTTCGATGTCGCTGGAACCGGTATACTGCTTGTGAAGCACCACCGGTACGAGATAGGAAGCAATCGTCGGGATAATGCCCAGCTTGAAACGGCCCCTGGCCATCTTTTGCTCCTGCTCCACTACTTCCCTGATCTGGTTGAAATATTTCAACGACACGCGCGCCTGGACGATGACCTGCACACCGATGACCGTCGGCTCCACCGGATGTTTCGTCCGGTCAAACAGTTTGACATCCAGCTCGTCTTCCAGTTTTTGGATCATCATACTCAGGGTAGGTTGTGTGACGCAGCAGGCTTCCGCCGCCTTTGCAAAATGCCGGAAATTGTCCACGGCAATGATGTATTCCAGTTGTTGTATGTTCATAACGTTCAAAGATAGATATTTTTTATGCAAAGATAAAAATTATCAGTTTGACAGATACGGAATATCGGATTAATTTTGTCTCGAAAAAAATAACGAGATGCGATTTATTCATTTTAAACTTTAAAGATTATGCAACCGATTATTAATTCTCAGATGCCTGCATTTAACTTGCAGGCTTATCAAAACGGAAGTTTCAAAACCGTCAACAGCGACGATGTCAAGGGGAAATGGGCTATTTTCTTTTTCTACCCGGCCGATTTCACCTTTGTATGCCCGACCGAACTGGAAGACATGGCAGATAAATATGCCCGGTTCCAGGAAATGGGCGTAGAGGTCTATTCCGTCAGTACCGATACACATTTCGTGCACAAGGCATGGCATGATGCATCCGCGACCATTCGCAAAATCAAGTATCCGATGCTGGCCGACCACACCGGCGCGTTGAGCCGTGCCTTCGGCGTATTGATCGAAGAAGACGGACTGGCCTATCGCGGGACGTTCCTTGTCAATCCGGAAGGACTGATCAAGATTGCCGAGATTCACGACAACGGCATCGGACGGAATGCCGACGAACTGCTGCGGAAAGTGGAAGCCGCTCAATTTGTCGCTTCACATCCCGACCAGGTTTGTCCGGCCAAGTGGAAGAAAGGGGATGCCACCCTGAAACCAAGCATCGATCTGGTAGGAAAAATCTGATTCAACCTGTGCGCGGGAAAAAAGGTGAATAAAGAGGTAGTCAGTAGCCAGTAGTTAGTAGGTGGCAGTTGGCGGGAAAGAGATATAGATTATGGTCTTATCGGAACGCTTACACTTAGTCATATCACGGAGCTACCGACGACTATTCTACTATCTACCTGTCTTTGCTCAAAATCTTCCCGTGCGCAATATAAAACAATTTCTAAATCAATGGAAGTATGTTGGATACATCGTTAAAGGAACAAGTCCGGGCGCTGTTTGCCGGTTTGCAAGCAGCGTATGTGCTGGACATCACCGTCTCTCCGCAACATGAGAGTCGGGCAGAGTTGCTCGACCTGTTGAGCGACGTGGCCGCCGCCTCCTCCGGCAAAATCACCTGCCGGGTCAACGACGGCGACGGACTGGCCTTTTCCCTCCTGAAGGACGGGAAGGACACGGGCATCCGCTTTCGCGGCATTCCCAACGGGCATGAATTTACTTCCCTGCTGCTGGCGGTTCTGAACAGCGACGGGCAGGGGAAAAACATGCCCGACGAAGGGATCTGCAAGCGCGTCCGGGCATTGAAAGGCGCCGTCCGGTTGACGACGTATGTGTCCCTGACGTGCACCAACTGTCCGGATGTCGTACAAGCGTTGAACCTGATGGCGTTGCTGAACGGGCATCTCACTCATGAGATGGTAGACGGAGCGCTGAACCAGGCCGAGGCGGACGCGCTGAAAATACAGGCAGTCCCTTCCGTTTTTGCCGAAGGGCAACTGCTGCATGTGGGCAAGGCCTCTTTCGGGGAATTGCTGGACAAGCTGGAGGCGCGTTACGGAACGACGGTCGAAGCGGACGAAGTTTCCATCCGAAACTACGACGTCATCGTCATTGGCGGCGGTCCGGCCGGCAGTTCGGCGGCCATCTATTCCGCACGGAAAGGATTGCGTGTCGCGCTGCTGGCGGAGAAAATCGGCGGTCAGGTACAGGAGACGGTCGGGATTGAAAACCTGATTTCCGTGCCCTATACGACCGGCGAAGCCTTGGGCGCCAGCCTGAAAAAACACGTCCTGACATACCCCGTTGATTTGTTTGAACATCGCCGTGCTGAGAAACTGGAAGTGACGGCAAAAGAAAAGATTGTTTGGGTGAAAGGCGGAGAAAAGTTCGCTGCCCCGGCGGTGATCATCGCTACGGGTGCGAGTTGGCGCCGGCTGAATGTTCCGGGCGAATCGGAACATATCGGCCGGGGCGTCGCCTTTTGCGCTCATTGCGACGGCCCGTTCTACAAAGGAAAGCGCGTGGCCATTGCAGGGGGCGGCAACTCCGGCATCGAAGCGGCGATCGACCTTTCGGGCATCTGCACCCAAGTGACGGTGATCGAATTTCTGGACGAACTGAAAGCCGACCGGGTGTTGCAGGAAAAAGCCGGAAGCCGGCCGAACGTGGAAATCTTGGTATCCTCCCAAACGCTGGAAATCATCGGCGACGGAACGAAAGTCACCGGCCTGCGCGTGAAGAACCGCCGGACGGAAGAAGAACGCATCCTTGAATTAGACGGCGTTTTCGTACAAATCGGCCTGGCTGCCAACAGCGCCGTATTCAAGGATACCGTCAGCCTCAACCGCGTCGGCGAAATCGAAATCGACGCGCACGGCCGTACCGGGCAACCGGGCATCTATGCCGCCGGCGACGTGACAACCGTTCCCTACAAACAGATCGTCATCGCCATGGGCGAGGGCGCCAAAGCCGCCTTAAGCGCATTCGAAGATCGCCTGCGGGGCGTCATCTGAGGAATGGCTGCGATCAGCGGCGGGATTAGCTGATTATACTGCACGCGGTATAGTTTTGTGCATAAAGAGGTGGTTAGTGGTTAGAAAAAAAAGTGCAACAGCACCTCCGCAGGGCTTTAGCCCAATCCCCCCACATTGCCGTCCGTTTTCATTCAATGTCATCAAGTTAAGATTTTG
>JAITAY010000071.1 GCA_031283915.1 Tannerella sp. | reverse complement strand
TGAGAAAACTCGTCAGCAGATGCGGATGCGTCCCGAATATTCTCTTAAAGATCAAATCATTTTTAGGATCAAGATAACGTGCCATTTTTCTTTCATTTTTCATTATTGTTTCACACGCGACAAAGATACACAATAATATGGTGTGCCCGTATGACTGTTGCAGGTTATGCACATCAGGTTTGATAATCTCATTTACGCAAGTGTCGAAAAAACGCTCGGAAAGTATGACGGGGCGCCGAAATGCCAAATGCTGTACCTAACACATGACTTTGCGTAACATGAGTAAATAACAGAATATCCATTTTAGGGATGAGGAATAAATACAGTGTAACAGAAGCTTTTTCTGCTTGCCCGTCTCCTGTTCCTGCCCGTCTCCGTCAGTTAAAACTGAGGGTAAGGAGCTGTCTGTAAATAAACCATTCCAATTTACGGGAGATGTTTTTTGCCATCCAACGACTGAAAATGCGCGCATACCGGGGTATGTAAGCATTTTCAGGAGGAAGTATGGTGAAAAACAGACCTGTAAATGGGTGGTTTATTTACAGACAGCTTCTAAGAAGCCGAATGGGGCGAAAGCCCTGCGGAGGTATTACCGGAGGTGCTGTTACACTGTATTTATTTCCCGTCCCTTAGCCTCTAAAAAATCTAAAAACCAAAGATATTCGCCCGTTTTTACTACCTTTGCGCTGCTATGCAGAATTTATGGAGGAAAATTTCAACATACATCACGCAAATAAACAGCCGGAAACAGAATCGGAATACGAAAATGCTTTGCGACCGCTTACTTTTCGGAACTTTAGCGGGCAATCAGCCGTGGTGGAAAATCTGAAAGTCTTTGTAGCGGCAGCCTGCCTGCGAAAAGAAGCGCTTGACCACGTGTTGCTGCATGGCCCTCCGGGATTGGGCAAAACAACGCTCTCAAACATTATTTCCAACGAGTTGAACGTCGGATTCAAGGTCACTTCGGGGCCTGTGCTCGACAAACCGGGTGACCTGGCGGGGTTGCTGACCTCGCTGGAGAAAAACGACGTGCTGTTTATTGATGAAATACACCGCCTGAGTCCCATCGTGGAGGAATACCTCTATTCGGCCATGGAAGATTTCCGCATCGACATCCTGATAGACAAAGGACCGAGCGCACGCTCCATCCAGATTGACCTCGCCCCTTTTACGCTGATTGGCGCGACAACGCGTAGCGGCTTGCTGACCAGTCCGCTCCGTGCACGCTTCGGCATCAACCTGCATCTGGAATATTACGATGTACAGACGCTTACGAAAATTATCCTGCGCAGTGCCGGTATCCTGAACGTCGCCTGCGATCTGGATGCCGCCCGGGAAATCGCCGGACGCAGTCGCGGTACGCCGCGCGTGGCCAATGCCCTGCTGCGCCGCGTGCGTGATTTTGCGCAGGTGAAAGGCAACGGACGCATTGACAAGGCCATTACCTGTTATGCACTGGAGGCGCTGCACATCGACCGCTACGGACTGGATCAGATTGACAACAAATTACTGACCCTGATCATTGATAAGTTTCAGGGCGGGCCGGTCGGCATCACGACGATTGCCACGGCGCTGGGCGAAGACCCGGGTACACTGGAAGAAGTCTACGAACCGTTCCTGATTCAGGAAGGATTTATCAAACGTACTCCGCGGGGACGCGAAGTGACCATACTGGCTTACGAACATCTGGGGAAAACACCCGGAACAGCTGCCGGACAGGGTTTCTTATTCGGACAGTAAAATATGGCGGAAGGTATCGGACGACTGGCAAAAGACACAGCTGTTTACGGCTTAAGCAGCATCATCGGGCGCCTTTTGAACTGGATGATGGTTCCCCTGTATGTACGTGTGCTGGAGAATACCGGAGAATACGGCATTGTCACAAACCTGTACGGATGGACGGCGTTGCTGCTGGTTATACTGACTTACGGTATGGAAACGGGTTTTTTCCGTTTCGTCAACAAAAGGGAAGAATCCGAACCGATGCGGGTCTACAGCACGGCTTTATACAGTATAGCATTTACTTCGACTCTGTTTCTGACGGCTTGCCTGCTGTTTCTGCAGCCGCTTGGCCGGGTGACGGGCAACGCCGCTCATCCGGAATACATCGGCATGATAGCCGGCATTGTCGCTGTCGATGCCTTTTGCTGTATCCCGTTCGCTTATTTGCGCTACCGCGGCAAGGCTCTCCGTTTTACGGCCATCAAACTGTTGAATATCGGCCTGACTATATTTCTGAATATGTTCTTCCTGCTGATCTGTCCCTGGCTCCACCGCCTGCATCCGGCGTGGGTGGAGTGGTTCTACCGGCCAGGTTACGGAGTAGGTTATATTTTTGTATCCAATGCATTTGCTTCTGCGATGGTTTTTTTCCTGCTGTTGCCGGACATGCTGCCCGGACTGCGTGCGAAAATGGACTGGCTACGGCTGAAACAGCTGCTGACCTATTCCTTTCCTATCCTGCTGCTGGGCATCGCGGGGATTTTTAACCAGAGCGCCGACAAAATCCTGTTTCCCTTTTTGTTCGAAGACAAGGCTTATGCCACCGCCCAACTGGGCATCTACGGCGCATGTTTCAAAATTGCCGTGGTGATGGTGATGTTCATTCAGGCTTTCCGCTATGCCTACGAGCCGTTCATTTTCTCCAAAAACAGGGAGCAGGACAACCGGCAGGCTTATGCGAGAGTGATGAAATACTTTGTCATTTTCTCGCTGGCGCTTTTTCTGGGAGTGATGTTTTACATCGACCTGCTGAAGCATTTCGTCGGGCCGGAATATTATCCGGGGCTGGGCATTGTTCCGGTCGTCATGCTGGGAGAACTGTTCTACGGGATTTACTTCAATTTGTCCGTGTGGTACAAGCTGACCGACCGGACGGTCTGGGGCGCCCGCTTTTCCGCAATCGGCTGCCTGGTGACGGTCGCAATCATCATCTTCTTTGTGCCGCGTTACGGTTTCATGGCCTGTGCATGGGCTTCGTTCGTGAGCAATCTGCTGATGATGGCGCTTTCCTATTTCACGGGACAAAAAAAATATCCGATTGCTTACGACCTGCGTTCGGCCGGACTGTATGGCGTGCTGGCTGCCGGACTGTATGTTGCCGGCATGTGCCCGTCCATCGGAAACCTCTGCCTGCGACTGTCGTACCGTACGGTGCTGTGGCTCTTGCTGGCAGGTTTTATCGTCAAAAAAGACCTTCCGCTGCAGGAAATTCCCTGTCTCGGTTCCGGCTTGAGGCGAATGAAGAAAAAACTATTTTCAACAAATAAATAAATGAAGAAGAAACAGATGAAACAAGTAAAAAAAGTATGCGCAGCCCTGTTGCTGCTGGCCGGTATGAATTCTGCACATGCCGATGAGGGCATGTGGGTGTTGAAGGAATTGAACGCGCAAAACATGGCGCGAATGAAGGAACTGGGATTCAGTTCGTCCATTGAACAGTTGTACAGTGATTCCCTGCCCTGTGTGGCAAATGCGGTCGTCATTTTCGGCGGTGGCTGTACCGGAATTACCGTCTCCGACGAAGGGCTGATTTTCACGAATCATCACTGCGGATTCGGCTCCATTCAAAGGCTGAGCAGCGTCGATCGCGATTACCTGAAAGACGGCTTTATCTCTCAAAACCCGTCGGAAGAATTGCCGGTTGCGGATCTGAGCGTCCGTTACCTGAAAGAGACCGTTGACGTGAGCGACCGGATTTTGCCGGAAGTGGCCGCCGTCGACGACGAATACAGACGTATCGGCATTGCCGATTCCATCAGTCAGGCCATTTGCGACTCCGTCGGGACAAACGAGTTCCTTGCCGCCGAAGTCATTCCCTTCTACAACAACAACAAATATTACCTGGTTATTTACGAAATATTCCGTGACGTGCGTCTCGTCTTTGCGCCGCCCAGTTCGGTCGGCAAGTTTGGCGGCGATACGGACAACTGGATGTGGCCGCGTCATACGGGTGATTTTTCCGTTTTCCGCGTGTATGCCGGTGCCGAAAACCGGCCGGCGGAATATGCGCCCGGCAACCGTCCCTATCGTCCGAAATACGTGGCTGAAGTTTCCCTGCAAGGTTATGGGGACAAGGATTTTGCCATGACGCTGGGTTTTCCGGGATCGACTGAACGTCATCTCTGTTCCTGGGGCGTGGAACAGCGCATCGAAAACAGCAACAAACCGCGTATCGAAGTGCGCGGAATCAAACAGGACATCTGGAAAGAAGCCATGCGTACCAGCGATGCCGTACGCCTCAAATATGCATCCAAATATGCCAACAGTTCCAATTACTGGAAAAATGCGATTGGCATGAACCGCGGCCTGGCCAACCTGCATATCATCGAAAGGAAAAAAGCCGAAGAGGCGGCATTTGCCGCATGGACGGAAGAAACGCCCGAACGGAAGGCAAAATATGGCGAGGTGCTGAGCCTGCTGGAGAAGGGATATACTTCCACCAATGAATGCCAGCAATACATCACCTGTCTGCTGGAAGCGTTTGCCAGCGGGACGGAGATTTTCCGTCTGGCACGCATGGTGGGCAGCGTAGACGTGAAATACGGTTCTCCGGAAGAAATTGAAGAAGTACTGACTTCCCAGTTCCGACCGTTTTTTAATGATTATGAACCGACCGTAGACCGGAAGGTGCTGGCCGCCATGATGAAAATTGTCAAACAGCGCATTCCGGCGATTTACCTGCCGGACCTGTACAAGAGCGTGGACAAGAAATACAAGGGCGATTACGACAAATACGCGGCCGACATGTTCAAGAAGTCGGAAATACTGTCGTATGAAAACGTATCCGCTCTGCTGAAAGACAAAAAGACGTATGGCAAAATGATGAAGACAGACCCTGCCATCGATCTGTATCTGTCTGTTCTTTTCGCCCTCTACGACCTCCAGCATCAGGCCTCTTCGGCCAGTAGCGACATCGACAAGGGAGAAAGGCTCTACCTGACCGGCCTGAAGGAAATGTATCCCGAACGGAATTTCTATTCGGACGCCAATTTCACCATGCGCCTGAGTTACGGCTCCGTGGGCGGCTATCATCCGTTCGACGCCACGTGGTATGATTACTGTTCGACCGAAAAGGGGGTGCTGGAAAAGGAAGACGTAACGAACGACGAGTTCTGGGTGCAGCCGGAAATCATCCGACTGCTCGAAAACAAGAACTTCGCCCCCTATGCCAATGAAAAGGGAGAATTACAGGTCTGTTTCCTGACCAACAACGACATCACCGGCGGCAATTCCGGCAGTCCAATCCTTGACCGTCATGCCCGCCTGATCGGTCTGGCCTTCGACGGCAACTGGGAGGCCATGAGCGGCGACATCGCTTTCGAACCCGACCTGCAGCGCTGCATCGGGGTAGACATCCGCTACGTGCTCTATATCATCGACAAGTGGGGCAAATGCCCGCGGCTGATTCAGGAACTGAAACTGGTCAACTGATCGACTGACTGTATGCTGTTTTCTCTTATCATACCGGTATACAACCGCCCGGACGAGGTGGCGGAACTGCTGGAAAGCCTGACTCTTCAGACCGTAAAGGATTTTGAAGTAATCATTGTGGAGGACGGTTCGGCCGTCACCTGCGAAGAAGCAGTCCGGATGTACGCAGACCGCCTGCCCGTCGCCTATTACCGTATCCCCAACGGAGGCCCCGGCCAAGCCCGTAATTACGGGGCGACAAAGGCTTCCGGAGCGTATTTGATTGTACTGGATTCCGACTGCATCCTGCCGCCGGGTTACGTACAGGCCGTATCGAAGGAGTTAAACGAAGTAAACGCGGATGCTTTCGGCGGGCCGGACAAAGCATCCGCCCACTTTACCAGTCTCCAGAAAGCCATCAATTACTCGATGACTTCCTTTTTCACAACGGGCGGCATACGGGGAGGAAAGAAAGAACTGGACAGGTTCTATCCCCGCAGTTTCAACATGGGGGTACGCCGGAAGGTATATGACGATCTGGGCGGTTTTTCGAAAATGCGTTTCGGTGAAGACATTGATTTCAGCATCCGGCTCTACGGAGCCGGATATAAGGTTTGTTTGTTTCCGCCTGCATGGGTGTATCATAAACGCCGTACGGACTGGAAAAAATTCTACCGGCAAGTCTATAATTCCGGCATTGCCCGTGTCAATCTGTACAAGAAACATCCCCATTCCTTAAAAGCCGTTCATCTGCTGCCGACCATCTTCACCCTGGGGGTATTATGCCTGTTGTGCGGGAGTTTTTTCTGTATATGGAATCTGGTTCCGTTAGTGCTCTATGCCGTTTTGGTTTGTATGGATGCCGCGTTCCGGAATAAAAATCTGTGGATCGGCATTCTTGCTGCCATCGCGTCCTTTATACAGCTGACCGGATACGGATGCGGTTTCATATCGGGCGTCTGGAACCGGATGATATTAGGTAAGGGTGAGTTCTCCGCCTTTGAAAAAACCTTCTATAAATAGACCGCATGAAGTTCGTTTATACTGCACACGGCATAGTTTCGTGCATTGCCCGTTAGGATAAACATATCCATAGAAAACACCGGTTGTCAACGTACCGGATTGCCCGGAGGGCATCCCTGTCCATAGCAAACGGATACAAATACGGCCTATCTCCGTAGGAGTATGGATAAGCCAACCTTATGATAAATTATCTATGCTATCGACGTTCCCTAATCATTATTTCCGCCTCCTGTGTAACCACATTGCAAAAACCTCATATACAATTAAAAGTTGAACCAGTAATTGATTTTCACCATCAGCGTGTGGGAGGAGGGGAGGGAGAACATGCGTTCCAGGTTGTCGTTCCATGCGGGAAGGTAACGGTTTTCGCGGTCGGACATGCGGTATTCCCATACGAAGTAGAGGGTCGAGCCGGGCATGTATTCCCAGCGGGCGACCAGATTCGAGCGGAACTCGTTGAAGTTGAAGTCAGGGTCGGCAAACCTGCAGGCGAGTTGCCCGTTATCGTCCGTTATCGTATAGACGCCGTCCCGAAAACCGATTTCTTCGGGAGTAAACAAGTGAAATCGTTCGCTCATCGTGTGAGAGCGGGTGTCGGCAGCCCTTTTAAAATCGCTGTATTTTGCGGTGGAGGTAAACGGTGCGCCGTAGAATTGCAGCGAAACGTCGGGCGTGACGTTCACTTGCAATTTCACGGTCAGGCCGTAGGTTGTCTGTTCCATGTGTCCCATGAGCGGTTCGCGGTAGACGGACGAACTTGCCGACGAGGCGTCGGAGGGCACGTACTGCGTGTGGTCCGTGTTGCGGCTGTAGCTGAACTCGCCCGTCAGGTGCACACGGTTACCCATGCGAAAGGCGAGGCTCGGGACGACGGCCTGTTCCCGGTCGATTTTATTGGCGCTGTACGTGTTCAGGCACGTCAGGGTAAACACAGTCCGTTGCGCCTTGTCTGTGTTGAAGGCGAACGTCGTACCGAAAGCGGGGTCGTATCGCAAGTCGGCGCCGCCGCGCAGTTTGCGGCTGTCGAGCCGGTTCCAGGTATACGTCTCCGTTGCCGTCAGTTCAAAACGGTTCAGGAGCATGGTTTTCCACGTCAGCCCGATGGTATTGAGAAAAGGCGTTCCGCCATAGTCCCACCGGTTGTTTTGCGTCAGGGTGACGGTGTTCGATCGGAAGACGGTCCAGATGTCCGTGCGGCGGAACTGTATTTCCGAGGTGTTTTGCAGGATGTCGGCCTGTTTGAGGTAGCCGGCATCGTTCAGGTCGAAACCGGGCGACGCCCAGCCGAAGTTTTCCGAAAACGCCCATGAGTCATTCCCTTTTCGTCCGGCCTGTATATATCCACCCGTGCCGTTGAGCGAGGTACGCGCAGGGTCTGTGCCGAGGTAGCCGGCCGCCGACTGCCGGCCGAAGTAGTGCACGGGGTTGTCCTGCAGCCGGCTGATGGCTTCGCGGCTGCCGCCGAGCGAGCTGAACATGCCCTTCATGTCCATGTAGTACAGGCGGTTGTTGAAGTACTGTGTGAAATCTATTCCGGCCGTAAAGGCGTTGCTGACCATGAGATCTTTCAGGTAGGGCTGGTCAGGAAAGCGGTTGACGGAAGTAATCATTCCGCCCAGCAGCGTGTTACCCTTCCAGTTTTTCTGCACACGCGCCACGGTGTAGTTCGCAAGCGGCTCGACCGTTTCCCGGCTTTCCACGCCGTGACGGGTGACGCGCGCCGTCGAACGCGCCGTAAGACTTTGTATCGCTCCGATGGTCACCCCGTGCCGGTTGGTGCCGGTCAGTTTGAACGCGCCGAGGATAGGCGTGTTGCCTTTCTCCCCGGCAAAACTGTTCACCTGGTCTACCACCGGCGTAAAGGTCGGCGCGGCGCCGATGCGGCGGGTGTAGAACATCATGTCGCCGCCGTCGGCAAAGTCGAGGATGTGCTTCCCTTCGAGGAAAAAGGGACGTTTCTCGTCATAGAAAGTCTCGTAGGCCGTCAGGTTCATCACCGAAGGATCCAGCTCTATCTGCCCGAAGTCGGGGTTGACGGTCAGGTCGAGCGTGAAGTCCGACAGTCCGAACTTGACGTCGAGACCGGCATTGCGTTCCCACTTCCGCCCCTTCCGGTAGGGATTTCCCGCGAGCTGCGGGTCGAGCCGGTATTTGCCCATCACATACGGAACCATTTCGACTCCTTTGGGTTTGGGCAGGTTGTCCATTCCTTCCATCAGGCCAAACGAAAACACGTGTCCGTTGTTTTTGAGCGGGATCAAGCTCCAGTTCTGCACCTCGCTGTTGCGGCGGATGACGCGCCGGATGTGCAGTCCCCACAGTCCGTCACTCGACAGGCGGTTGTAACGGAGCTGGCTGAACGGGATACGCAGTTCGGCCGTCCAGCTCGAATCTGCTGCGTTGATGTGCGTCCGGCCTTCCCATACGGCGTTCCAACTGCGGTTGACGCTCAGCTTGTCGGTCACGACGAGGTCTGTCCTGTTGCCTCCCGCATTGAGGTTGAACTCCGGCGCGGCGCGGTAGTCGTGATACGTATCAAAGGCAATGCTGACGAGGTCGCCCACCGTATTCTCATCGCGATTGCCGATGAAACGGATGGTCTTGTCCGGCCGGTCGTCCTTGCAGTATACCGCTACATAAATGTACTTGTCGTCGCAGATCAGTTTGGCTCTGGTAGGCGAAAGTGTGAGGCGCCTTTCGTATGGCATTACCTGCACGAAGTCTTCCGTCCAGACACCTTGTCCCGTCCAGAAGGCGTCGTCTATCCGCCCGTCTATCACCGGACGGCTTCCGTCGGCTTTGGCTATCCGGTAGACACGTTTATATGCCTTTTCAAAAGGAATAACCGTGTCCCGCTGTGCAAAAACAAACACGCCCATCACGCAAAAAGCGAAAGAGTAAAGAAATTTCATATATCGCCCGTCATAAATAAAACGGAAACAAAACTACATGAAAAATCCGGATTTCCAAGCGTGTGCGAATAAATAGCATATATTATACTGCGTGCGGTATGGTTTTGTGCATAAAGGGGTAGTTAGTAGTTAGTAGCAAGTAGTTAGTAGAGGGCTTTTGGCAGAAAAGCGGCAGTTGGAGGGAAAGGCGTAAACGTGAGGATTTGATCGGACAGCTTCGTCGTAT
>JAITAY010000034.1 GCA_031283915.1 Tannerella sp. | reverse complement strand
TGGTGGGACTGCGACAATCCTATGCCCGAGCTTGCGGGAATTTATGCGGTGACAGAGATACTGGAACGCTTGCCCGAAAAGGCGCTGACGGCGGACAGAAAAACGTTCGTGTCGGAACTGAAGAAGAAATTACCCGAACTGCCATTGACAAAATCGCCGGACAATAACATGATGCTCGCGCCCGCTCAGCGGTTCGACCAAAAAAGAAATAGTGAGAATCCCGAACTTTACGCCGTATTTCCGTTCCGTTTGATTTCCTACGAAAAACCGAATGTCGAATGGGGAATCGAGGCGTTCAAGCATCGAACCGACCGCGGAGCATCCGGATGGAGGCAGGATGACATTTTCGCCTCGTATCTCGGTTTGACGGACGAAGCTATAAACCATCTCGTTCAACGGGCAAAGAATAAACATAAACAGTCGCGTTTCCCCGCATTCTGGGGACCGAATTACGACTGGCTTCCGGATCAGACTCACGGCGGCGTGCTGAATAAAGGCGTGCAAACTCTCGTCATGCAGTGCGAGGGCAAACGGATAGACCTTTTCCCTGCCTTCCCTGCCGACTGGGATTGCGATTTCAAATTGAAAGCTCCGTACAACACAACCGTCGAAGGACGTCTCAAAAACGGAAAACTGGTACGTTTGAAAGTTACTCCGAAAGAACGTGAAAAAGATGTTCGCATCATGTTAAGGGGAGGAAAATAAATAAAGTATAACCGTAATGGAGAAGGGGCAGCCCAAGTCCCTGACTTTAAACATGGGTATACGGGTCAATCAGAACAAACGATAAAAAGAATATTTATGAAGAAGTATTTGAAGAATTTTGGATTAACATGCAGTATCATCCTGCTTCTCGCAGGATGCGGAGAGAAAGACATCCGACTGTCATCATCGCCACACGATTTGGTATTCAGTTCGCTGGCAACCACGTGGGACGAGGCTGTGCCCCTGGGTAACGCTATTGTCGGCTCGCTGGTCTGGCAAAAGGACGACGCTTTGCGAATGTCGCTGGATCATGTCGGATTGTGGGACTTGCGTCAGATGGTCAATGGCGATTCGCTGTCGAAGTATAATTTTAAATGGGTTGAATCGCAGGTATTGAAGAAGGATTACCGTCCTGTGCAGTTGCGCTATGACCTTCCTTACGACACGTCCGCATTCCCGTCGAAGATACCCGGCGGCGCGCTGGAGTTCGACCTGAAAGCGCTGGGAAACACAGACTCGGTAAGGCTCTACCTGCGTAATGCCCTCTGCGAAGTGACGTGGAACAGCGGCGCACGCTTGCAGACATTTGTCCATGCAACCGAAAACGCCGGATGGTTCCGGTTTATGAACGTGCCGGAAGGATTCAGGCCTGTGCTGGTACCGCCCGCGTATGGAATTCCGGACGAACGTACCGGCATAAACTCTGTGAACTCGGCAGGTCTGGGACGTCTGGGCTATACGCAGGGGACGGTCGAGGATGAGGGTACGACCATCGTTTACCATCAGCCCGGCAACAACGGGTTCTATTATGAGATTGCCGTCAGTTATCGTCCAGCCGGAAACAGCTTGGAAGGGGTATGGAGCATCCGGCCGAAACCGGAAAGCGGCGCTCCGGCCGAAACGATTGCCGCCTGGACGGAAAAGACCTTGCTGCAAGGTTTTGCCCGGGCTTTCGCATCGCACAGCGAGTGGTGGGCGGCCTATTGGGGCAAATCGTCCGTCACCCTCCCCGACGCCACGCTTGCCAAACAGTATTATAACGAAATGTACAAATTCGGTTCGGCTGCCAGAAGCTATTCCCCGCCCATCTCGCTTCAGGCCGTGTGGACTGCCGACAACGGGCAACTGCCGCCCTGGAAAGGCGACTTCCATCACGACCTCAATACTCAGCTTAGTTACTGGCCCTGCTATGCAGGTAATCATTTAGACGAAGGCGAGGGATACCTCAACTGGTTATGGGAAACGATGCCGGCAAACAAACGCTATACAAAAGAATATTTCGGAGCGGAGGGACTGGCTGTGCCGGGTGTAGCAACGCTCAAGGGCGAGCCGATGGCGGGATGGTGTCAATATACCATGTCGCCTACCGTATCGGCATGGCTTTCACAGCATTTTTACCTTCACTGGCTTTATTCTCAGGACAAAGAATTTCTGAAAGACCGCGCCTATCCTTATCTCCGCGACGTGGCCGTATTTTTAGACAATATCTCCGTACGCGACGCGGACAACAAACGGACGCTGCCCATTAGCGCAAGCCCCGAAATATACGATAACTCGCTCCAGGCATGGTTTCTGACAATAACAAACTATGATCTGGCGCTTATTCGTTTCGTCTATACAGCCGCAGAAGCCTGCGCCCGGGAACTGGGACTGGACGGTGAAGCCGACAAATGGCGCGCGATCCTGTCGGAATGGACGTCTTTTGACCTGGACGAAGAGCGTGCGCTTACCTTTGCCAAAGGCTTTCCATACAACGAATCACATCGACACTTCTCCAATCAGATGGCGATACATCCGCTGGGACTGATTGACCGGAGCAACGGAGAAAATGACCGGCAAATGATCGAGGCTACCATCCGCAAATTAGACGACATGGGACCCGGCCTCTGGTGTGGGTATTCCTACAGTTGGCTCGGCAACATAAAAGCCCGGAACCTGGACGGCGAAGGAGCGGCCGAAGCGTTGAGGATATTTGCAGAACATTTCTGCCTGCCCAATACGTTTCACGCCAATGGCGACCAGACCAAACAGGGTTATTCCCGGTTCACCTACCGCCCTTTTACGCTCGAAGGCAATTTTGCCTTTGCTTCCGGAATCCACGAAATGCTGATACAAAGCCATACGGGTATTGTCCGGCTGTTTCCGGCCATTCCCGCGTCCTGGAAGGACGTTTCCTTCGACCGTCTGCGTACGGTGGGCGCCTTCCTCGTTTCGGCACGGCGTGACAACGGTAGCATATCCTCCATCACTGTCAAGTCGGAAAAAGGCGGCATTCTTCGCCTGGCAAAACCCGGCGAGGGTCGTTACCGGGAAACCGGAGGTAAAACGCTCGGCGATGAAAACGGCGTCTGGACAAT